>CAYMMC010000465.1:0-3167 GCA_964391125.1 uncultured Akkermansia sp. | reverse complement strand
GAAGTCTCCCGAGGAACGAGGCCACAGGCCGCTTCGGGCGGCTCCGATCCCCAAAGCTCCGGTTCTGCCGGAGGTATCGCCCTCCCGCTTTCGCCGTTGGGTTCGGCGCTGGACGGGGATGGGCGGAAGCCTTGGCAAGGAAAGGCATGCAAGGGAGCCATATCCGTTCCATGATTTTGCTTCTTTTGATGGCCTTTTTCAGCCATCCTTCCCACTGAACAAAGTCGAGTCAGATCAGCCACGATGAACGCCCCGCTCCGCCGCCTCCTCGTCCCCATCGATCCATCCCCCTTCTCCGAGGCGGCGCTGAGGACCGCCTGCTTCGTCGCCGAGGCGCACCGCGCCACGGTCTCCTCCGTCGCGGTGCTCGACTCCGACGAGATCCGCGCCAGCCTGATCCCGGCCATCGGCCCCTACTACCCGCTGATGGTCGCGGAGATCCGGCGGAAGATCGCCCATGCCGACCAGCTCCTGCGGGAACGCCTCGACCACGCCGCCGAAGTCTGCCGCCGGGCCGGGATCGAACATCGCGAAACCGGATACGAGGGCCTGCCGGCGGAGAAGCTGATGGCCTCCGCCATCTTCCACGATCTCGTCGTCGCGGGGCTGGAGACCTCCTTCCATTTCGAGACGCGGGGAGACCGCGGGGAGTCGCTCCATCGTCTCCTCGACCATTCGGCCGCGCCGGTGCTGGCGGTTCCCGAAGCGGGGTTGGAAACGCTGGACCGCGTCCTCGTCGCCTTCGACGGCAGCACCGGGTCGGCCCGGGCCCTGCGCGACTTCATGCCCTTCGCCGCCCCCTTCGATCCCGAGATCGTCGTCGTCGCCGCCGAGCAGACGCAGGAGCATGGGGACTTCCTCCTCGGCAACGCCGAGCTCTTCCTCCGCGACCACGGCTTCTCCAAGGTCTCGCGGCTGGCCGCCGCCGAACCGGTCGGCGAGGTGTTCGACCGGCTCCTGGGGCAGCCGGGGACCGACCTCGTCGTCCTCGGGATGCGGGCGCGCCACGTCATCCGCGACCTCTTCGTGGGCAATTTCACGAGGACCATGATCGAGCGGGGCGACACCGCCCTGTTCCTCTCGCATTGAGACGCAAGCGCCGGGTGGGACCGTGACAGGGGGAGGCTCCCGTGTATCTTGGGGGCGAGAGCCGTCCATGAAGAAGTCCCCCTCCCGTCCCGCGCCCGAACGCGCCGGGCAAACCCGCCGACCCATCGAACGCATCTTCGAGATCCACGAGACGATCCGGCGCGGACGCCATCCCAACTGCCGCACCCTCGCCGAGGAGATCGGCGTGACGCAGAAGACGATCCAGCGGGACATCAGCTTCATGCGGGAGGATCTCGGCCTGCCCCTCGTCTACGACGAAGTTCGGCACGGCT
The DNA here is from genome assembly GCA_964391125.1 of uncultured Akkermansia sp. Classification (GTDB taxonomy): domain Bacteria; phylum Verrucomicrobiota; class Verrucomicrobiia; order Verrucomicrobiales; family DEV007; genus Arctic95D-9. The sequence continues at coordinate 1,785 of CAYMMC010000465.1, read as the reverse complement.
ACCGATACACCCGCGCGGTCTCCGACTTTCCCCTGCTCTGCCACGGCGTCGAGGACGTCGTCGCCCTCTTCCTCGCGCGGCGCGCCCTCGAGCCGCTGCGGGGGACGCCGTTCGAGGCGAGCCTGCGCGACGCCTTCCGCAAGCTGGCCGCGACCGTCCCCGGCGAGATCTCCTTCCGCTGGAGCGACCTCGAAGAGGCCTTCTCGGTCCGCTCCTCCGGCGTCGTGCCGGGCGACGCGCGCCTCTTCGAAGCCATCGCCCGGGCCGTCCTCGAATGCCGCGAGCTGGCCTTCGACTACCGCAAGATCGACGGGGAGGAATGGGAGCCGCGGCGGCTGCGCCCCTTCCACCTCGCCGAGATCGACGGCGGCTGGTATCTCATCGGCCACGACGTCGGCCGCAAGGCGCGCCGCACCTTCGCGGTCCAGCGGATGCGCGGCCTGCGGGTGGCCAAGGCGAAATTCCTTCGTCCCCACGACTTCTCCCCGGAAGACCACCTCGGCGGCAGCTTCGGCGTCTGGAACACTCCGGACGACAAAGGGCGGCGCCACCGCATCCATCTCCGCTTCACCTCCTGGGCGGCCCGCGTCGTCTCGGAGCGGCGCTGGCATCCCAGCCAGCAGATCCGCTGGATCGGGGAAGGCGAGGACGAACTGGAGATGTTTCTGGAGCTGGCGGGCTTCGAGGAGATCTCGCGATGGATCCTCAGCTGGGGCGCACAGGTGGAGGTGCTCGCGCCGGAAGCGCTGCGGGACTCCATCCTGGCCGCCTTGGAGAGGTCTCGCGAGCTCTACCTCCCTCCCGCATGACGTCCCGCTGCCGCCGGGGACGCGTGCGCCCCGCCGTGATTTTCCGCGCTCGACTTTTCTCCGCCGCGTTGTCAGGATAGGGATCGGAATGCGCACGACGAATTTGTTCGAAGCGATCCCCGCGGAGCTTCCCGACGAATTGGTCGAGGTGCTCGCGGAGGGGACGGGGCGGGTCCGCATCGTGCGCCTCGTCTCGCAGGGGCACGTGTCGCCCGATGGATTCTGGTACGACCAGCCGGAGAGCGAATGGGTCGTGCTGCTGCAGGGCTCGGCGACGCTGAGCTTCGAGGATCTCCTCACCGACGAGATCCGCGCCGTCGCCTTGAAGCCGGGCGACTGGATCGAGATCCCGCCGCACGTCCGCCATCGCGTCGAGAGCACCGATCCCGAGCGCCCGACGGTCTGGCTGGCGGTGCATTGGGGCTGATCCCCGGCGTTCCTGGCGGCTCTCTCCGCCGCCCGCTTGCGGCGGACTCGCCCCTGTGGGACTGTGGGGGAGCTCCGCATGAGTTTCCCGCGACCGTCGCCTTTCATACTTCTTGCCTGCCTCTGCGGGTGGACGGTCCTCGGCCAGGAGACCGCGCCCGCCCCGACGGCCGATCCGACGATCAAGGGGATCCGGGCCGCGATGGAGCGGGCCCAATCCGACGCGGCCCTCGACGAAGCGGCCAAGGAGGCCGTTTCGAAGCGCTACGGCGAAGCCATCGAGCAGCTCGAGGCGGCGGCGGCCTTCGATCGCGACGCCGCGTCCGCCCGGGGGGACATCGAGCAAGGGCCCGCCGCCGTCGCCGCCCTCCGCGAGGAGTTGGGGCGACGCCGCTCCGGGACCGTCCCCGAAGCCGCGCGGGAGGCCGCGGATCCGCCCCCCGACGCCGCGCCGGAGACGCTCGACGTCCGCCTCGCCTCCGAGCGAGCGCTGGCAAGCGAGCTGGCCCGCCGGGTCCGCGAGCTCGAGAGCGAGCTGACCGCGCAGGAA
>CAYMMC010000464.1:0-3173 GCA_964391125.1 uncultured Akkermansia sp. | reverse complement strand
TCAAGAACAGCTTCTCCACCACTCTGCGGAGCATGATGCACACCCGCATCGAGTATCCCAAGCTGGAGGACGGGGGTTCGAAAACCCGCAAGCTCGCCCCGTCCGGCGCGACCGCCCCGGGCGCCGCCACCCCCAAGGCATGAGCGCCCCGCCCCGGCCTCTGCTGGAGATCCACCCGCACGCCGATTGCGGGGATCTCGACCTGGCGTGGATCGGGCGCGCCGCCGCCGCCGCTCTGCCGCACAGCCTCGCCCTGCGGGGACCCCACGACGCTCCGCTGGGGGAGCTGGACGAGATCGAGATCAGCCTCGTCTCCGACGAGACCATCGCCCGCGTCCACGACGAATTCATGGGCGATCCGGATCCCACCGACGTCATCACCTTCCAGCACGGCGAGATCCTCCTCAGCGTGGACACGGCCCGGCGCGAGGGGCCGGCGCACGGAAACTCACCCGAGGAGGAGACTTTGCTTTACATCGTCCACGGTTTGCTCCATCTCAATGGGCACACCGATCTCCGGGAACCCGACCGGACCGAGATGCACCGGGGGCAGGAGGCCATCCTCGCCCGGGTGACGGGACGGACGGGGCCGGACGCCTCTCCGAGTTCCGCCTCCTAACCCGCCTCCGACCCGCATTCCATGGACTGGTATTATTCGAACAACGGCCAGCAGGCCGGCCCCGTCTCCGGGGAGGAGCTCGGCGAACTGTTCCGCCGCGGCGCCGTCGGGCCCGCCGACCTCGTCTGGAACGAGACCATGTCGGGCTGGGAGCCGATCGGCCAGCGCCCCGAATTCGCCGGCATCGCCGCGTCCGCGTCTCCGGCGCACCCCGCCGCGCCGCAGCCCGCGCCGGCTCCGGTCCTGACGGCGGCGGCTCCTCCGTCCCACGCGGCTCCTTCCGGCCCCCTCGATACGCTGTCCATCGTCTCCTTCGTGCTCGGTTTGCTCACGCCCCTGTGCTGCGGATGCCTCGCGGGCATCCCGGCGATCATCTGCGGGCACATCGCCCTGGCCCGGCTCTCCCGGAATCCCGGGTTCCAAGGAAGAGGCTTTGCGATCGCCGGTCTGATCCTCGGCTACCTTGGCACCCTGTTCACCATCCTCTACTTCGTCTTCTTCGGAGGCATGGCGGCGTTCGAGGAGATGGCGAGGCAGATCGAGGCCGCCGGCTCGGCGGGGCGGTGACGATGGGCGCGGGCGTCGCTCCTTGCCGCCTCAGGCCTCGCGCAGCACGAGCGGCCGGGTGAGGAGGAGCTGGCATCGGATCGCCTCGGCGGGCAGCCCGGTCATGCGGCGGAGCACCTCCCGGTAGGTCTCGAGCTGGGGACGGTATTGCCGCACGATGCCGGCGATCTCGTCCTCCGTCTGGGCGCGGTCGGTCTTGAAGTCGAGGATGCCCGCGGCGACGGGCCGCCCCGTCGCGTCGCGCTCGATCACCACCCGGTCGAAGGTGCCGGAAAGCCACTCGTCGCCGAGGAGGATCTCGAAGCTGCGCTCGCGCCAGACTTCGGCGCGCTCTCCGGGGCGGGCCAGGGCCGCTCTCAGGCACGGATCGCCCAGCACGCCGCGCACTTGGTCGAAGGCCGCGTCGAGCGCGGGCGACGCGGGATGGGCGGAGCGCCACCGGGCCTCCAGCGCCGCCAAGTCCACCTCCTCCGACCATTCGATCTCCTCGAAGAGGGCGTGGACCAGCGTGCCGAACTCGCGCGCCTCGCCGCCCCGCCCGAAGATCTGGGCTGCGCTGACGCTGGCCTTCTCCGTCCCGCTCGGCGTCCGCCGGCGCGGGCGCAGCCGCGCGAATCCGGGATCGACTCCGGCGAAGGCAGAGGACGTCTCCTCCGCCTTCTCCTCCGGCTCCTCCATGCGCCGGAAGGCCTCGAACCAGCGGCGCTTGGTGCGCGGGGTGGCGCTTTCGTAGAGCACCGCCGCCGCCGCCTCCCCGAAGACTTCCTCCCGGGCTTCGCCGCCGAGGACGTCCTCGAGCAGCTTCACGAAATTTCTCGATTCGGAACTGGCGGGCCTCGGCTCGACGACGAGGTAGTTCGCCCGGCTCGCGCGGGTCATCGCCACGTAGAACTTGCAGAGGTTCTCGTAGGCGGCCTCGGCGGCGCGTTCGCCGGCGTAGACGGAGAGGACCGGGTCGGCCTCGACGAACTCCTTGCGCGGCATTTCGAGCACCCACTCGACCTCGCGGGCCTCGTTCTGCTTCGCCCCGATCTCGCGGCGGGCGGAGTCGAGGGAGTTGCCGCCGAGGTCGGGCAGGATCACGGCGTCGAAGGTGAGCCCCTTCGACTTGTGGACGGTCATCACCTGCACGGCGTTGCTTCCGGCGGCCTCGCGGATGCGGTGCCGCTCGACGCGGGCGAGGAATTCGTCGATGTCGCGGCCGCCCGACTCGTCGAAGGCCCGCCCGGCGAGGGCGAACTCCTCGGCCCGGCCGCGGGTGAATTCGTCGAGCGGTGCGCCGACTTGGGTTTCGAGCGCCTCGGTCCAGCGCCGGACGACCGCCTCGACGCCATCCGCGAACACTTCCGCGAGGATCCGGCGCGAGAAGGCGGCGGGCGACCAGCCTTCCTGCTCGATCCGGGAGCGGAGCGGCCCCATTCGGAGGTGCTCCCAGGCGAAGGTGTCGCCGGGATGGGCCGCCACCTGGAAGAGGCTGAGGAGGGCGCGGTTCAGGGGATTGTCCGAAGCGATGAAGATCTCCGACTCGCCCACCACGGGGATGCGGGTGCGGGCGCGCAGGGCGTCGACGAGCGCTTCGCCCTCCCGGTTTCGCTGCACGAGGATGGCGCAGGACAGGCCCCGCCGGACCGGATCGATCTCCTCGAGAATGCCGGCGACGAGCGCGTGGACGTCCTCCTTCTCCGGCTTCGTCCCGTCGGGGACGGCGGGCTGGAGCAGGTAGGTGCAGCCCTCGTAGTCCTCCCCCTTCGGCGAGACGCGGTGGTCGTGCCATTCCCATTGCGCGAGGGCCGCCTCCGGGATGCCCAGTCCGGCGAGGGCGGCGCGGTCGCCGAAGACGCGGTTCACCGGATCGATCACGTCGTGGCCGGAGCGCCAGGAGACGTCGAGGTGGCGGCGCCGGATCCGTTCCTCGTGGGCGTTGTAGCGGGCCGCGATGTCCGAGAAGAGCCGGGTGTCGCCGCCGCGCCAGGCGTAGATGGCCTGC
>CAYMMC010000463.1:0-3177 GCA_964391125.1 uncultured Akkermansia sp. | reverse complement strand
TTCCAAAAAGCGGCTGATGCCGCGTCCTTTGCGCTCGTCGAGGGATACTTGAAACCCGAAGTCTCCCTCCCCACCGAAGCGGAATTCGCCATCCTCGCCCGCTTCGAGGCCTCGCCGGAAGCCACCGTCGAACTCCACCCCGTCCCCGACGGCACGCTCGGCTACGGGGCGGTGCGGGCGGCGGCGGCCTGCTTGCAGTGCCACGAGAAGGAGGAGGGCGCCCTGCTGGGCCTGTTCCGCTACCGCTTCGAGCACGGACCCGCCGCGTCGCTCGAGGATCTGGCCTTGCGCTGATGGCATTCGGAGTCCCCATCGTCGGCGGTCGTCCGGCCTGCACGCTGGCCCGCCATCCCGAGACTCTTCGTTCCAACTTCGACCAACACCTCGAAATCGACGACTACCGGATGACCGTGCTCCTCCAAGGATTCGATGGCTCCCGCGTGCCCGACAGCTACGACCGCAATGAGCTGCCTTGGGAATTGGCGCTGATGCGCAACGTTCCCGAGGACGGAACGCCCGCCGAAAGCCCCGCCTCGCCGCCGGAGGCCGAAGACAAAGCACAGGATTCGCGCTGAATTCGAAAGTCTCCGGGTGCCTTGTGCCCGCTCGATGACCCCCGCCCCATCGAACTCCCCTTTCCCATCGCCCCGGAGCCGCGTAGGTTGGTGGGACATGCCCCGCTACGCCATCGTCGTCCCCGCCTACAACGAGGAGGCCTACCTGCCCGCCACGCTCGCGGCGGCGCGCGAGGCGATGGCGGCGCTGGCGGCGGACTGCGGACGGGGCGAGCTGATCGTCGTGGACAACCACTCCAGCGACGGGACCGCCGCCGTGGCGAGGGAGCACGGGGCCGACCGCGTCGTCTTCGAGCCGCACAACCAGATCGCCCGCGCCCGCAACGCCGGGGCGGCGGCGACGGAGGCGGAATGGCTCGTCTTTCTCGACGCCGACACCCTCCTTCCGGCCGAGACCCTGCGCCAGGCCCTCGCCGCCCTCGCCTCGGGCGAGGTGGCGGCGGGCGGCGCGCGCCTGGAGGTGGACCAGGCGGTGACGCCGATGGTCGCCTGGCTGATGAGGACCTGGGACCGCGTCTCCATCGTCTTCGCCTATGCGGCGGGGAGCTTCTTCTTCGCCCGGCGGGACGCCTTCGAGGCGGCGGGCGGCTTCGACGAAAGCGTCTACGCGGGCGAGGAGATCCACCTCGCCCGCCGCATCAAGGCTTGGGCGAGGAAGCGGAAGCTCGCCTTCCGCATCCTCGACGCCCCGCCCGTCGTCACCTCGGGGCGGAAGTCGGACTGGTTCTCGACGAAGGACTTCCTCCTCCAGCTCGCGGTGATCCTCCTCGTCCCCCGGGCCGGACGCAGCCGCCGCCTCTGCGGGATCTGGTATCGCCGCCCCGCCGCGCCGGTCTCGCCCGGCCCCTCCGCCGAGTGAGGGCGGCGACGGCGCATCGTCCGCGGACTCCATCCGCCAACGCGGCGCGGAGCCGCCATCTTCCGGTTTGGCAAGCCGCAAAATTATGCTATGACTCCGCCATGGCCTCAATCACCGGACTTCTCATCGCCGTCGTCTTCCTTCTCATCGGCGCCGTCGCCTTCCGCTACCTCGTGAAGGGCTGAACCCACCTCCCTCCGCCATGGCCTTCCTCCGTCTCCGCCTCCTGGCCGCCGCCGCGATCCTGCTCGGCCAGGGCCCGGCGCAGGCCGCGCCACCGCCCTTCGCCGCGACGGAATGCGACGGCGACTACCGCCACCACCTCCAGGGCGTCTGCACCGACCGGGCCGAGGCGATCTACTGGAGCTTCACGACCGAGCTGGTCAAGACCGACGCCTCCGGCAAGGTCCTCGTCAGCATCCCGGTCGAGAACCACCACGGCGACCTCTGCTTCGCGGGCGGCAAGGTCTACGTCGCGGTGAACCTCGGCAAGTTCAACCAGCCGGCGGGCCAAGCCGACTCCTGGGTCTACGTCTACGACGCCGCGACCCTCGACTTTCTCGCGAAGCATCCCGTGCCCGAAGTCGTCCACGGGGCCGGCGGGATGGACGCGCGGGAGGGCCGCTTCTACGTCGTCGGAGGTCTGCCCGAGGGCGTCGGAGAGAACTACGTCTACGAATACGACGACGCCTTCCGCTTCGTGAAACGCCACGTCGTCGCCAGCGGATGGACGAAGCTGGGCATCCAGACGGCGGCCTGGCATGACGGCGCCTGGTGGTTCGGCTGCTACGGCTCCCCGGCGGTGCTCCTCGTGACCGACGCCGACTTCCGCCTCCTCGGCCGCCACGAGTTCAACTGCTCCCTCGGCATCGTCGGGATCGACGAGGGCCGCTTCCTCGTCGCCAAAGGCCCCCGCACGCCCGAGAAGCGGCACCGGGGCGCCCTCTTCCTCGCGCGACCCGACGCGGAGAAGGGCCTGGCGCCGATCGTCCCGTGATCCCGAAGCTCGCACCAAGCCCCCTGACATGGTCCCCAAAGCCCGCCTCCTCCTTCTCTCCGCCCTGCTGCCCGCCCTCGCCGCCGCCGATCCCGTCGAGCGCGACCTGATCGTCTACGGCGGCACCAGCGCCGGCATCGTCGCGGGCATCCAGGCGCAGGCCATGGGCAAGTCCGTCGTCGTGATCGAGCCCACCTCCCGCGAGGGCGGCCTGACCACCGGCGGGCTCGGGCAGACCGACATCGGCAACAAGCAGGTCATCGGCGGCCTCTCCCGCGAGTTCTACCGCCGCATCGCGCGGCACTACGCCGACGACGCGGCCTGGAAATGGCAGAAGCGCGAGGAATACAAGGACACGGGCCAGAGCCGCACGGACAGGGGCGAGGAGACGATGTGGACCTTCGAGCCCTCCGCCGCGCTGAAGGTCTACCGCGACTGGATCGCCGAGACCGGTCTCGAGCTGGTCTTCAACGAGCGCCTCGACCGCGGGAAGGGCGTCGTCGTGGAGGAGGGCGGCAGCCGCGTGCTGTTCGTGTTCGGCAAGCGCGGCAAGACGCTCGTTCCGGCACGGCAGCTGGACCCCGCGCACTTCATCATGGTCGACCGGCGCACGTTCAGCGAGATCCCGCTGGACCCGGAGAAGGAGTACACGATCGCGTCCCGCCAGGACTTCGGCGCGCTCGACCCGCAGCCCGCCGACGACGGCGAAGTCAGCGGCGTGCTGCGCATCGTGGATCCGGATCGCT
>CAYMMC010000462.1:0-3191 GCA_964391125.1 uncultured Akkermansia sp. | reverse complement strand
CGGATGAAGGGGGACGAGAGGTTCATCGATCGGCCCGCAGCTCCGGTTGGATCTCCCTTCGGACGACGGAGGCTCCCGGCTTCAGCTTGCCCTGGCCCTCGCTGACGACCTCGTCGCCGATTTCAAGCCCCGCCTCGACGATCGTCCACCCGTCCAAGCTCGGCCCGGTCTCGATGCCTCGGGCCTCCACCGTGCCGTCGTCCTTGACGAGGTAGGCGAAGAGGCCGTCGAGGCCGGGCTGGACCACCTCGGTGGGGACCACCTTCGAATCCGCCCGGACGTCCACGAGGACGCGGGCGGAGACGAACTGCCCGGGCCAGAGCGTCAGCGCCTCGTTCGCGAAGCGCGCCTTGAGCCGGAGCGTGCCGGTGGACAGGTCGATCTGGTTGTCCACCAGCTCCAGCGCGCCCTCGCCGAGAACCTCTCCCCTTTCGTCGAGCGCCTCCACCCGCAGGTCGGGAGAGCCCGGCTTCGTCTGGGAGCGGAGCGCGGCAAGATGCTGCTGCGGCAGGGTGAACAGGACCGAGACCGGCTGGAGCTGGGTGACGTGGACGAGCCCCTCCGCCTGGTTCGCGGTGACGAGGTTCCCCACGTCGAGATGGCGGATGCCGGTGCGGCCGGAGATCGGCGCCCGCACCGTGGCGTAGTCCAGCTCGAGCCGGGCGCTGGCGATCGAGGCCGAGTCCGCCTCGATCGCCGCCTCGAGCTGCGCGACGAGGGCGGCGGCCTGCTCCAGGGCTTGCTCGCTGACCGACCGGCTCTTCACCAGCGCCTCCATGCGCGTCCTGTCCTGCTTCGCGCTGACGAGCTGCGCCTCGTTCTGCGCCTTGCGCGCGATGGCCAGCGCGAGGGCCGCCTCGTAGGGGCGCGGATCGATCCGGGCGAGAACCTCCCCTTTCTCCACCATGCTGCCCTCGGTGAACGCGACCTCCTCGAGAATCCCGCCGACCCGGGGGCGGACCACCACGGTGTTGTAGCCCTGGACCGTCCCGATGCCCGACAGCCAGATCGGGACGTCCCGGGAGACGACCTTCGCCACGGCGACGGTGACCGCAGCGGGGGCCGGAGGCGCTTCCGGCGCGGGGTCGGTCGACTTGACGCGCCAGATCGCCGCCGCGGCGCCGGAGCCGAGAATCAGCGCCATGAAAATCCATCGTTTCATTCGTTTGTCAGCTCCCCGGCGGACTCCGCCCGAACGGAGGGCCCCTGCCCTCCCGTGAAGAAGAGGCGGGGAGGTGAAGCTTAACCGCATGTCAAGTCGCCGCAAGCGGCGGAGAACTGCGCAAGGCCGTAGGATCGTGCCGCGATGCGATCAAGGCCGGCTCCTCTCGCTACACTCCCCGCTTCGCGCCGTAGAGCCGCAGGTGGAGGCGGTCCGAATAGCGGAATCCATGGGCCTGAGCCATGGCCGCGACCGGGCCCTGCCGCGACTCCAGCTCCTCCGGGGAGCGGGCGGCGGGCATGAGAAAGACCCGCTCCGGATCCATCGCCGCGGCGGCGGCGAGCACGAGGACCTCGTCGAGATCCCCGGGTGCGCCGATCACGAACTTGAAGTCCGCCTTGTCCGTCGCGGCGAGGGCGGCGAGCACTTCGGGCTTGTGGCGCAGCGACTCGGGAACGCGCGAGTTCGCCAGCTTGGGCGAGACGTTGATCTGGTCGATGCGGGCGAGGAAGTCCGCTCCGGGGAGAAGGGTTCCGTTCGTCTCGACCTCGAAGGAGGGCCGTCCGCCCTCCGTCGCGTCGAGGGCCGCCATCAGGGCGACCCAGGCCTTTTCCTGGACGAGCGGCTCGCCTCCGGTGAAGACGTAGCGGCGGCATGGAAAGGCGGAGACGGCGGAGACGATGCCGGGAATGTCGAGGTCGAGGATCTGCTCCTCGCGCCGGTGCTTCCGGTAGGACGGATCGGCGTCGCGCTCGTGCCGGTAGGGGGTGCCCTCCCAGTTCCAGGTGTAGTCGGTGTCGCACCAGTGGCAATGGAGATTGCAGAGCGAGGCGCGGACGAAGACGGAGGGGCGGCCGACGGAGCGCCCTTCCCCCTGGAGCGTGAGGAAAATTTCCGGACTCCCGTCCGGCATTCTCGCGAGTTTCATCCCCGCAAGGTAGCCGGATCAGCGGTGGCCGACAATCATGCAGGTGCTCTTCGGGTCGTAGAGGTAGCCGAAGCCGAAGCTCATCGGCTTCACCGGGTGCGCCCCGCTGGCGTAGGCGGCGGCGAGGTCGGCCTGGGCATGCTCGGCGAAGGGGGACTTCGCGCCCTGGTAGTTGCCGTGCAGCTTCAGCTTCCAGCCCGCGTCCCGGAGATGGCGGTAGGGCACGCCGGAGGGGCACTGCACGAGACCGCGAGAGGAGTTCACGATGTAGTCGCGGATCGTCGAGAAGTTGCTCCGGTGCATGAGGTAGCTGGCGCTCTTCACGAAGGTGACGGGGGCGCCCTGCGACGAGACGAACCTGAGGAGGCGGCGGTCGCCGATCCCGCCGTTGGAGAGATCCTTCTGGAAGTAGAAGATGCTCTTGCCCCCGGCGCGGATGTGCCAGCCGGGGCAGGAGGCGCCGGCGACGCGCGGGACGACGTGTCCGGCGGAGTCGATGCCGACCGCCTCGACCGAGGTGACGGTCTTTCCGTCCCGCGCGATCTGGGCGAGAAGGAGCGGCAGGGTGCCGCGCAGGGCGGTGCTGGAAAGGTCGGCCCGCATCTCGGTGGTGACGAAGTAGCTCGCGTCGGTGACGGTGCGGAGGGCCTTGGCCACCCCGCCCAGCCCCCTGGCGAGCTCGGGAGCGGAGAGGGAGGAGAGCTCGGGCATGGGCTCGACGCCCTCCAGACCGACGAGGACGTAGTGGCTCGCCCCGGGGAAGAGGGTGCTGGCGTAGAGGTAGTCGGGACCGCCGAAGGGGTAGAAGAGGACGCCGGGCGAAGCCAGTCCGCCGATCTCCTTGCGGAAGCCGCGGACGTGGCTCTGCCGGCCCGACTGCCGCGCCCAGAGCGCGTCCATGCGCGCGGCGTGCGACTTCCACTCGGGCGAGCTGCGCGGCAGGGCGAGGTCGGCCCGGTTGCTCCCCGGCAGGCCGGCGAGGTAGCGGGCGGTGTCGCCGATGGACGTGCCGCCCGAGGCCCCGCCCCCTCCCGAGGAGGTGACGCAGCCAGTCAGCAGCAGAGGGGCGAAGGCGGTAAAGGCGAAAATCGGTCGGAGAAT
>CAYMMC010000461.1:0-3218 GCA_964391125.1 uncultured Akkermansia sp. | reverse complement strand
CTCAAGGAGCTGCTGCGCCAGCGCTGCTTCTTCGTGCGGCAGCGCACCGCCATCCCGGAGCCGCCCTGCTATTTCGCCCCCTCGATCCGGGCGTGGATCGCCCGGATCGACTCCGCCACGCGGCGGCTCTCGCGGTAGGGCGACGATCCGTATTGGAGGAGCTGGTTGTCGTCCGTCACCGGCACGGACCCCGCCGCGAAGCGGCGGAGGGCCTCGGGCCCGAGAGCGACCCGGGCCCTCGCCTCGAAGGCGGCGAAGCTCCGCCGGCCCGACTCGGGCGCCCGGGAGCAGCCGGGCCAGGCCTCCCAGAAATTCTCCGCCGTCCCGTCCCCCCCTCGCTTCCGCCCGACGAGAATGCCCTGGTCGGGCAGTCCCGCGGCGGAGACGCTGCCGGGGTCCATCCAGAGGATCGCGTCGGAAAAGACCTCGACGAAGGACGCGGCGACGGATCCGGCCTGCTCCGGCGTCATCAGGTGCAGGGGAAACCACTGCGCGAGGAGGCCGCCGGGGCGGAGCCGCGAGTGGACCAGGCGGTAGAACTCGGCGGAGTAGAGCGCGTTCGAGCCGCTGAAGAAGGGGGGCATGGGCTCGAGGGTGACGACGTCGTAGTCCTGCTCGGTCCGCCGCAGCCAGGCCCGTCCGTCCATCGCGATCTTCCGCACCCGGACGTCGTCGAGCACGCCGCGGTTCGATTCGAAATGATGCCCCAGCTCGAAGACGGCCGCGTTCAGGTCGGCGAGATCGAGGCGCCGAGGCCCTTCGTCCCGGACCGCGTGGGCGGTCTGCCCCGTGCCGAAGCAGATCACGAGGGCGTCGCGCGGATCGGGGTGCAGCAGCATGGGGAGGCGGCCGATGGAGTCCATGTAGCGGAAGCGCGCCTCGCCCGGTCCGGTCTCTCCGCTGGATTCCGCCGTGGTGGCGAATCCGTCGATGAAGAGCGCCCGCCCCCCCTCGTAGCCCACCACCGAGATGGTGGCGTCGGGACCGTGACGCCTCTCGATCAGGTCGATCCTGCCCTGGAAGGAACGGCCCGCCCCGGGGACTCTCCGCCATTCGCCCCGCTCGCACCACACGGCGACCGCCAGGGCGAGGGCGAAGCCGGCGGCCGCGTAGGCTCCGGCAGCCCGCGATCCGGCGGCGATCCACGCGCCGCCGGCCAGCAGGGCCCCGGCCGTCCACGAGGTGGGGGCGGGACCGATCCACTCGAGGAGCAGCCAGGCGGCGGCGTTCGCCCCCACCACGGCGCCGAGGGTGTTGGCGGCGTAGAGGGCGGCCCAGTCCCGGGGGCGGCGGGCTTCGTCGAGCAGGATCGGCAGCCAAAGCCCGATCAAGGCCACGGGCGGCCCGATCACCGCCAGGCCCGCGAGCAGCCGGCTCGTCTGCCGCCACGCCCCCTTCGCCTGAAAGGCCTCGACCAGGTCGAAGCGCCCCAGCCAGGGCGTCGCGAGGACCACCAGCACCGCCGCCGCCGCGAAGGCCAGCGAGACCGTCCCTCCCCGCCGCCGCCACGCCGGCGCCGCCGCTGCTCCGAAGGCCAGGGCGACGAGGAAGCAGAAGAGCATGACGGCGAGGCTGTCGGCGGTGCTGAACCAGGCCGACCGCAGGGCACGGAACCAGGAGACCTCCAGGACGAAGGCCGCCGCCCCCGAGAGGAAGGCGAGGCTCGGCGCCCGGCGCGTCCGCGGCGGGGCCTCCCCGAGCGGATCCTGGCCCGCCGCGATCCTCCCCCGCCCCGCCAGCAGGAGGCAGGCGAGGGCGAGGACGCAATGGGTCGCCGCCAATCCCAGGGCCGCGCCGCGCAGGCCCAGGCTCGGGATCAGGAGGAAGGCCGCCAACAGCACGCCCGTCGCCGCGCCCGCCGTGTTGAAGGCGTAGAGCCGGGAAAGGGGCCGGCCCAAGGATCGCGCGACCAGCCCCATCGCCGGGACTGTCGCGCCCATGAGGACGCAGGCCGGACCGATCGAAACCGCCAGCGCGGCCACGCTGAAGGGCGTCGCGGCGAAGGGCAGGCGGCGGTGGATCCAGCCGTCGAGGGCCATGATCCCCGGCTCGGCCCAGCCCGGGATCAGCGCCGCGAGCCCGATGCCCAGCTCCAGCGCTCCGTAGAGCCGGAGGGGATGGAGGGCCTCGCGATCCCGCAGCAGCCGGGCGCAGAGAAGCGATCCGAGCGTCATCCCCGCCATCGCGGTGGCGACGGTCAGGGCGACGCCCCGGGCCGACGCCCCCAGCGCCAGCCCGAGGTGGTGGGACCAGAGCACCTGCCAGCCCAGCGCGGCCGCGCCGCCGAGGAAGAGAATGAAACGCATCGGGGCGACTATCGGGCGATGCGGGGGCGATGGGATAGGAAAATCTTCGGCAAAAGGAAGGAATGCGGTCCTCCGGGACTTTTCACCTTTTACTTTTCGCCTTCCGACTCCTACCTTCCCGCCCTTTCCACGCGCCCGCCGGGCGCCCTTCCGCATGACCTACGCCGAACGCCTCCGACGCCGCATCGCCGCCACCGGCAGCGCGCTTTGCGTCGGGATCGACCCCCGCCTCGACCGGCACGCCTCGATCGGCGAGCTGAGGGACTTCTGCGAGCGCGTCGTCGGCGAGACCGCCGCCCACGCCGCCGCCTTCAAGCCGAACCTCGCCTACTTCGAGGCCCTCGGCGTGCCCGGATACCAGCTCGCCGAGGATCTCGTGACGACGCTGAAGGCCACGGGGGCGCCGGTGATCCTGGACGCGAAGCGCGGCGACATCGGCACGACCCAGGAGCACTACGCCAAGGCCTACTTCGGTCGCTGGGACGTCGACGCCGTGACCCTCAGCCCCTACATGGGCTTCGATTCGGTCGAACCCTTCCTCCAGCATCCCGGAAAGGGCGTCTACCTGCTTGGGGTCACCTCGAACCCCGGCGCCGCCGACCTGGAGCTGCGCCCCCTCGCCGACGGACGGAGCGTCTTCGAACTGGTGGGCGGGATGTGCCTGCGGGCCGCCGGGACACCCGCCGGCGAAGGCGGGGCCGGCCTCGTGCTGGGGCTCACCAACGCCTCCGCCGACGTCCTCGCCCGCCTCCCCGACGTGCCCCTGCTGATCCCCGGCCTCGGCGCCCAGGGCGGCGACCTCGCGGCCTTGGCCGGGACGGAGCGCACCGCCCCCGCCGTCGTCAACGTCTCCCGCGGCATCCTCTACGCCGACGAGCACCGTTCCTTCTCCGAAAAAGCCCGAGACTATGC
>CAYMMC010000460.1:0-3221 GCA_964391125.1 uncultured Akkermansia sp. | reverse complement strand
CTTCGTCCGATTCCTGGTTTCATCGAAGAACCGCCTTAATTCCGTGCCATTCGGGACAAACAATCAATAGGATTTTGCTTGCCAAACTTCCCCGGCGTGTCCGGTGTCATTCTATTTGGCGCAATGCGGAAGCAACGCTTTCTGGATAAAATCGTTGACTCACCGGCCCGAACCGGGCGATCCTGCCCCTTTTCCGTCCCCTGATGAACCGCTTTTCTTTCCCATCGCTCTCCTGCTCCCTCGTCCTCGGCCTCTCTCTTTCGGCGCTCGCCATCGTCGGCACCTCCGCGCAGGAATTCGCGGACGGAACCTTCCCGGTTCGCTCCAACCTCCGCGCCGGAGTCGCCAAAGTGGACATCACCCCGGCGGAGACCGACGGGATCGAGGTCACCGGCCACAGGCGGATCGTCCACGGCGCGCGCGACCCTCTCCGCGCCGGAGTCCTCGTCCTCGACGACGGCGAGACGAAAGCGGCGATCATCACCCTCGACACCATCGGCGCGTGGGAGGAGCTGGTGAAGCCGGCCCGCGAGCAGATCGAAAAGGAAACCGGAATCCCCGCCGCGAACATTCTCGTCACCGCATCCCACAACCATTCGGCGCCCAGCTTCATCGAAAACATGCGCTGGGGCGCCGAGCTCATCGCCAAACTCACCGCGACGGCGAAGAAGGCTGCCTCCGACCTGCGTCCGGTCTCGGTGGGATACGGCGAGGACTGGATCACCTTCGGCATCAACCGCCGGAAGGTCATCGACGGGCGCGCCGTCGTGAGCCTCAATCCCGACGGGCCGAACGACTCCAGGGTGAAGGTGCTCCGCTTCGACGACGGCCGCTCGCTCACGCCGATGGCGGTGCTCATGCACGCCGTCTGCCACCCCTGCTTTTTCACCTGGGGCGACAAGGGCACCATGCCCTACGCGACCGGCTACCCGAAAATGAGCGCCGATTTTCCAGGGGAGGCGCAGACCTTCGTCGAAGCCGTCTACGGCAACGAAACCAGCGCCCTCTTTCTCCAGGGATGCGCCGGGGACATCCGGCCGAACCTGCCCGGCTTCCCCTACCGCTGCGCCGACGAGGCCGACATCCAGTGGGCCGGGCGCGACCTCGGCGGCGCCGTCGTCCGGGCGCTCTCCCGCTCCGTGGTGCGCGAGGAATTGCAACAGCGGACCCATTACTACCCCATTCGCGTCGCCAGCAAAACCGTGATGCTCCCCGGCAAGGAAGCGGAAAAACCAGCCGAACTCATGGCCATGAAGATCGGTCCCTATCTGCTTCTCACCATGCCCGGCGAACCCATGGTCGAGTTCGGGTTCCAACTCGAAGACGCCATCGCCAACCGCGCCATCCCCGTGATCGTGGGCTACGCCAACGGGAACATCGGCTACATCGCCACGGCGGACTCCTATGGCGTCGGAGGCTACGAACCGAACCGCTCCCATCTCACACCCGAAGCCGAGGCCATCATCCTGGAGGAACTGGGGAGCCTCGCCGACAAGGTGGTCGGCGATGTCTTCGAATCCTTTTCCAAACATCCCAAGGACGTCCAAAAGCGCGAAGCCGAAGAAGCCGCCCGATCCGAACCCCCTCCGACCCCGGCCCGAGGCTCCGAATGAGCGGACGCGGCCGGAAAGGGAATTCCCGCTACGGGCTTGGTCAAGTGCAGTGGAATTTCCGCCAGGCCTAGTGCTTGTTCATGGGATGGAACTCTCGGAAGGAGGGGGAATCTCAGTGGTTCATGTGACGGGTCGATGGCATCCCGTTCTCAAGCCGCCTCCGGCAGGCTGATCAGCCCAAGCTTGTCCGCCGCGGCCCGCCCGGTGAAGAGACGCCACGGATCGACGGCGAGCCGACATCCACTTCCTCGACCCGTGGTAGCCGGGCTCTTCTTCGCCGCCTCCGGTCAGCGAAGTTCAGGCAGCCAGCGCGATCTTGGATCTTTCAACAGCCTCTCAAGCCTTCTTCATCGCCGCGAGGAGCTGGTGGGCCTGGAGTTGCTGCACGTAGAGCTCGGCCTTCTCCTTCTCCCCCGACCAGACCACGGAGAGCCCCCGGCGATGGACCTCCAGCATCAGCGCCTCGGCCTTCTCCTGGGGGTAGCCGAAGACGCGCCGCAGGACCAGGGTGACGAAGCTCATCAGGTTCACCGGATCGTCGTAGACGAGGACGTTCCACGGGGAGTCGAGCTCCGTCAGGGTCTCCGTCTCGGTCAGGGTGATTTCGTCGAGGTCCGGGATCATCCGGCGGGAGGGGGTCAGATGGCCCGCAGGCGGGGCGCGCCGTCGTCGGCAAACTCGCCGCGATGCGCCGCCATCGCAAGCCGCAGCTGAGGCTGGGCGGCGGAGAAGAGGTTCAGGGCGGTCTCGCCGCCTCCGGCGCGGGCTCGCCAGTCCGCCGTGCGCGGCAAGCCCGATTCGAGCTCGAACCAGAGATAGGCGGCCAGGGCGGAGGCGAGGGGCAGATGGTAGAGCGCGGTCTGCAGGGCGAAGAGAACGGGCGCGTGGCCCGGACTGCGGCCTTCGGCGACGGCTTCGGCAAAGCGCCGCCATTCCGGGTTCGCCCGCATCTCCGCCTTCCCCTCGAGAAAGGCGCGGGCGGCGGCGAGGCTGCTCGCCCGCAGGGGGGCGCCGAGCACCCCGTCGAGCCGTCGGTCCAGTTCGACGATGCCTTCGATCCGCAGCTCGCCGACGAGGCGGCGGACTCCCACGAAAACCGGCGCCAGATGGGGCGAAAAGCAAGTCTCCAGCCAACGCTCCCACGCGGCGGCGAAATCGTCCCCGCCGTCGCAGCGGAAGGTGCAGGGCGTCCGGATCTCGACGCCCAGACGGGAGACGAGCCGGGCGAGGGCGAGGCCGTCGAGTTCCCCCGGCGCGGCGGAGCGGATGGCGTCGGACATTCTTCTCCCGGCACCTCGGGGATCAGACCAGGCCCGCCTTCTTGAGCGTCTTGTAGGCCCCGTTCTTGTCGATGGTCTTGAGGCCACGGGCGCTGACGCGGATGCGGACGTATTTGCCGAGCTCGGGCACCCAGACGCGCTTCTCGCGCAGGTTGGGCTTGAACTGACGCCTCACCGTCTCGGTGATGTGGCGACCGATGCCGCCCTTCTTCTTGGCGCGCCCGCTGCGATGGATTTTGTTGCCGGTGCAAACTTTCGCTCCGGTGATTTGGCAAACTCTGGACATGGCTGGGATCCGTTGGAAGGTTCGGGCAGGGAAGCGGGCTTG
>CAYMMC010000459.1:0-3231 GCA_964391125.1 uncultured Akkermansia sp. | reverse complement strand
CTCATCCCCCGGCGTTTTTGCGCTTCCCATTGAGCCATTGAAGAATCGCCCGGGGCGGCGAACCGTGACCTGCCGCATGAACCGACCCTCCTCCGCCACCGACCGGACCCCCTACAGCCCCTTCGCCGCCTTCGCCTTCGTCTGGGCGGCGACGGCCCTCGTCCATCAGCTCGCCTTCACCTTCTGGACCGAGTCCTGGGAAGGCTGGGTCCTCGTGCTGGCCGCCGTCGCCGTGATCTTCCGCTCCGGCTGCGTCCTGCGCTTCGGCATCCTCGTCGCCGCCTCGCTCCTCCACCTGTGGGAGAAGATGCCCTTCGTGCCGAACCACATCCTCTACGAGGGCATGCTCCACCTCATCATGCTCCTGGCCCTGGCGGGCTTCTTCCTGCGGGGGGCGGGACGGGCGGAATGGAAGGCGTCCTGGCCGGTCTGGCGGCCGCGGCTCCTCCTGGTGCTGGCCGCGGTCCTCTGCAAGGCGGGCTATTTCCTGCTGCCGGCCCTCCCCCGGGGGTACCTGCTCGGAGCGGTCACGACGCTGTTCCTCCTCGTCGCCCTGGGGCGTGTCGTCTTCGCCCCGGCCGCGGTGGGACGGGGGGACGACTTCTTCGCCCGGGCCGCGCCGGTGCTGCGGGCCGCCGTGGTCGCGATGTATCTCTGGGCGGGAATCCAGAAGCTGAACTGGGACTATCTCGATCCCGAAGTCTCCTGCGCCGGGCAGCTCCACCTCGAGATCGCGGCCTACTTCGGCGGACTCGTCCCCACCGCCCCCTGGACCCTCCACGCGGCCGCGATCGGGTCGCTCGCGCTCGAGCTGGGCATCCCGCTGCTCCTCTGCATCCGCCGCACCCGCTACCTGGGCTTCGTCGCCGCGGTCGTCTTCCACCTTTGGCTCTCGATCCATCCGGCGGCGGGGGTCTTCAGCTTCACCTCCCTGATCCTCGCGGTGCTGATGCTCTTCCTCCCGCTGGACTGGGGGCAGCGCCTCCAGGATTTCTGGGACGCCCAGTCGCGCTGGATCGGCGGCGGCGATCTCGCCAAAGGCCGCCGCCGCGCCAAGACTCTCGTCGTCGCCGCCTTCTTCGCCACCCTGATCGCCCAGGGAACGCTCTACCTCGCCATCGCCCGCAGCTACGAGGTCTTCTGGACCGCGAACCGAATCGGCTTCTTCGCCTTCTTCGCCTGGGGGCTCTGGATCGGGGCCGGCTACCTCGTGGCGGGATGGCGCGCCAGCCGGGACGCCCCGCTTTCGGGCCGCGCCGTCCCCACGGTCGCCTGGATCGGGCTCGTCCCCGTCGTCCTCAACGGCGTCTGGCCGTGGGTGGGCGGGCGCACCCAGACCTCCTTCTCGATGTACAGCAACCTCCGCTCCGAGGCGGCGGGCAACCACGTCTTCCTGAAGCGCGTCGACCTCTTCGACCTTCAGAACGACATGGTCGAGGTGCTGACATCCGCCCCCGACATCCTGGGCCCCTCCGACAGGCCGCGGGGCATCCAGCAGTTCGCCAACCTCGGCTACCGCGTGCTGCCGTGGTTCGAGTTCCGCCGCCTCGTCAGCGAGAGGGAAGGCGACTTCGAGGTCACCTACCTGCGGAACGGGGAGGAGGCGTCGCTCGGGCGGAAGGACGGCGCGAGCCACGGCGACCCCGTCGCCTTCGAGCCCCTGCCCCTGCTCCATCGGAAATTTCTCTGGTTCCGCCGGCTGGAGACCTTGGACGGGCCGATGTGCTGCACCCATTGAGCGAAGTTGAGGGTTGAGAGGGACGGCTCGAGGGGTGAGGGTCGAAGCCGTTCACCCGACCCCGACCTTGCCTGCTTCCATCCCCAACGACTGTTCCGCCCCCGAGGACGCCGACGCCGCCTGCCGGGAGGCGCTCGCGGCGGCCTGCGGCACTCCCTGCTACGTCTACGACGCCGACCGCCTCGCCGCGAGAGCGGCAGAGCTGCGGGCCCTCTTCCCCGAAGCGGCCTCGCCCCGCCTGCTCTATTCCTTCAAGGCCAATCCGCTGCCTTCGGTCGCCGGGGAGCTGCGGCGCCATGGCTGCGAGGCCGACCTCACTTCGACGGGGGAGATCGCGGCGGCGGCGGCGGCCGGCTTCGACCTCTCGAGGGCGCTCTACGGCGGGCCCGGCAAGGGCGAAGCCGAATACCGGGAGGCGATCCGGGCCGGGGTCGTCCAGTTTTCGGTCGAGTCCGCCGCCGACTTGGAGCGTCTCTCCGCGGCGGCCCGGGCCTCCGGCGTCCCGGCGAGGGCGCTGCTGCGGGTCAACCCGCATTCTCCGCCGCAGGCGAAGCTGGCGATGTCCGGCGTGGCGAGCCAGTTCGGATTCGAAGAGGACGATCTGCGCCGGAACGGACGGGCGCTGCTGCGCCTCGCGGGCGGGGCCGTCTCCGTCGTCGGCCTGCATCTCTACTGGGGCACCCAGATCGCCGATCCGGCGGCCCTCCTCGCCTCCTTCGCCAAGACCGTCGAGATCGCCGAGGAGTTCGTCGAGGCCATCGGCCTGCCGCTGGAGGTCCTCAACCTCGGCGGGGGCTTCGCCTGGCCCTACGCCCATGCGGGCTCGGCGCCCGACCTGGCGCCGCTGCGGGAGGGCCTCGCCGATCTCCACGCGCGCAGCGGCGCGGCGCGGCGGGCGCAGTGGTGGTTCGAGTCGGGGCGCTACCTCGCGGGCTCCTCCGGCACCCTGCTGACCCGGGCGATGGAGCTGAAGCGCTCCAAGGACGAGCGCCTCTTCCTCATCCTCGACACCGGCATCCACCACCTCGGCGGCATGGCCGGGCTCGGACGCATCCCGCGTTTCTCCATCGACCTCCTCGTGCCGCCGGCGCGCCGGAACAACGAAGCCATCCGCGTGGACGTCGTCGGACAGCTCTGCACCCCGCTCGACTGCCTCGCGAAGAAGATCGAAATCCCGGAGGTGGAGGCAGGCGACCTTCTCGCCATCCCGAACGTCGGGGCCTACGGGGCCACCGCCAGCGTGGGCGCCTTTCTGAGCCGCCCCGCCCCCGTCGAGATCCTCCACCGAGGGGGCGAGATCCTGGCCGTCCACCGGCTCCGCACCGGACACGAGGAGCTTGGCGGGTCGCCGACCGCGGAGGAGGCGGGGTAGGCGCGCTTGCCAAACTGCTTCGGATCGCCGCCACCGCGGGCCTCCCCCGGGACGGGCTCCACGGTCGAGGAGCAACGAAGCCAGACGGGACTGCCACTGCCGCGAAGCGGCAAGGAAGACG
>CAYMMC010000458.1:0-3248 GCA_964391125.1 uncultured Akkermansia sp. | reverse complement strand
GCTCGCGCGACTTCCGGCTGGAGGACCACTTCGCCGGCAGCTTCGGCGTCTGGGCGGGCGGCGGAGAGGGGGCGGCGCGCTACCGGGTGAGGATCCGCTTCCGCGGCTTCGCCGCCCGCGTCGTCGCCGAGCGGCGCTGGCATCCCAGCCAGGAAATCGCGGAAGTCGAGCCCGGCGGCGCCGTCATCGACCTCTCGATGCAGCTCTCCGCCCTCGAGGACATCGCCCGCTGGATCCTCGGCTTCGGATCGCAGGCCGAGGCCTTGGAACCGCCGGAGCTGAGGGCGCACATCGCCGAGGAGCTGCGCCGCGCGGCGGACTGGTATCGAGGGGACTGAAGCGCCCGGAGCTCCGCGCGGCGGAGCCGGGCTACTCGCCGCGGCTGTCCTCCAGCTCCAGCGCGGCGATGGCCGCCATGATCCGGTTGGCGATGGCCTGGTAGCGTTCCTTGGTCGAAAGGGACGGATCGCTGACGAGGTCGCCGAAGTCGATGGGCGAGCCGACGACGAGAGTGGCGGGGTGCCGCTTGATCCTCTTGCTGCCCCGGGGCAGGGCCTTCTCGGGGCCGAAGAGGCGCACCGGCAGCACCGGGACCTCCGCCCTGCTGACGATCATGCCCACGCCGGGCTCGCCCTCGCTTTTCAGTTGGCCGTCGAGGGTGCGCTCGCCTTCGGGGAAGATGAGCACCTTTTGCCCCTGCTGGAGCAGGGCGATGACCTGCTTCAGGGCGGAGAGCTCGGGCTTCTCCTGGTTGACGGGGATGGCGTTGACGCGCGTCAGGATGTAGTTCGCGACGGGATGATCGAAGAGAGTCTTCCTCGCGAAATAGTGGAGCGGCTCCCGGAAGGCCGCGCCGACGAAGGGCGGGTCCAGGAAGCTGACATGGTTCGACGCGATGAGCAGCCCCTCGGGCAGGTTCTCCAGTCCCTCCCGGTTCTGCACCCGGTAGGAGCAGACCAGCTTCGCGAAGAGCCTCGACAGGCGATGCCCGATCCAATACCAAGCGTTCACGCCCGATCCATCGCGGAGACCTCCCTGCTTGTCAACGCTTTCGCAGCCGCTCCGCGATCTCCCGGTAGGCCTCGGCGGCGCCGAGCTGCCTCGGGTCGCGCCGATGGCGGGCGAGAATCTCCTCGACCCGTCTGCGGACGGCGTCGGAGGCCGCTGCGCCCGCCGATCCCTTCCAGATCTCGACGCAGGTCGCCAGCAGGTCCGGAGGCGCGACGCTGCGGCGCAGCAGGCGGATGAAGCCGGCGCCGGTCGCCTCCCCCATCACGGCTCCGTCGGCGTCGATCCCCCGATCCGCGGCCTCGCCGCCGGACACGAGGGGCGAGGCGCTGCGCCAGGCCCACAGGGCGAGGAAGGCGATCAGGCCGAAGAACACCCCGTGGGCGCGGTAGCGCCGGATCAGCTTCATCGCGCCGCCCGTCTCGATCGAGCCGTGGATGGTCTCGTCGAAGACGATCTTCGTCTTGCCGCCGAGCAGCCAGAGGAGAAACTCCGGGTCCGCCCCGAAATGCAGGCTTTCGTTGCTGGCGAAGTAGGCGTCCGAGGCGATCACGACGCTCCCTTTGCCGTAGGTCCGCTCCAGGACGACGGGAAGCCCGTCGACGAGGAGCGCGCTGCGCCAGGCGCCGTCCTTGGGCGACAGGCGATACTGCGACCGCCACAGGGGCAGGCCCGCCCCCGCCCCGACGTCCGCGATGGCCTCCCCCGCCTCGGTCTCCCAGCCTTCCTCGGGACGTTCGAAGGCCGGGCTGGTCACCTCGAAGCCGAGCTTCGCGGCCAGGCGGGGGCCGAGCGCCTCGCCCATCCTCCGCTCGAACTCCTTCTCTTCCTCCCCATCCTCCGCTTTCTCGCCGTCGGTTTCCTCCCGGGCTCCGTCCTTGCCTCCGCCGCCTTGGCCTTCCCGCGCGTCGCGGATGCGGCGGCGGCGCTCGATCCAGTCCTCCTCCAGCTCGCTGCGCTCGGGCTGGTAGACTTCGGGGACGAGGCCGGGATTGATCGCGAGGACGAGCCGGGCGCCTTCCGAGACGGCCTTCATCGTCGGCGAGTCGTCGGGCGCCCTGAGATCGTCGATTCCGTTGACCGGGTAGCCGAGCAGGAGGAGGGCGGTGTCGGAGTCGAGCCCCTTGACGGTCTGCAGGCTCGTCAGGTTCCGCGTGACCGAGAGGCTCTCCAGCCGTCCGAGGGCTTCGTAGAGGGCGCTGGTGCCGAGGGGATCGCTGCGGTAGCTGGCGTAGTGCGGATAGATCCCGCCTTCGGCGAAGCGCTTTTCCAGAATGCCGTAGAAGCCGGCCGCGAGCGCGGCGCCGAGGAGGATCAATCCCGCCTTCTTCGCTGTCGGTCCCGCGCCCATCACCGTTTCCCCTCCTGCCCCCCGGCGGCGCCGGGCCGCGCCTTGGCCGACTCCGCCGCGATGCGGCCGTGGTTCTCCAGGTAACCCTCCACCGCCCCGGACCCGAGACGGTGCAACCCATACCAGACCCTCTCGAAGAGCGTGGTGTTCTCGTCGAAGGCGCGCCGCAGCTCGCCGAAGGGACGCGCCCGCAGGCCCAGCTCGCTCCGGTAGTCGCGGTTCGACTTGGAGCGGACGATCTTCAGCAGGCCCCGCTCGCCGAGATGGGCGAGGGTCGCGAGGAAAAGGGCGCGGATGGCGAGACGCTCTTCGCCCTTCTCGATCTGCTCGCGGGCGAGGCGCAGCCATTCGTCCTCGTGGAGCTGGGTGGCGACGATGTCCTCGCTGGCGAGGTCGATGCCGCCGGCCGCGCCCTCCTCGACGGCCTCGGCCCGGTCGCGCCCTCGATGGCTGCGGTAGAGCAGCAGGGCGAGCCAGGCGAACAGGCCGAGCACGACGACGACCAAGGCGATGGAGGTGGTCGAGCCGAGCGCCTTGAACCACTCCGGATCCCCCCGCGGCCCCGCGCCGCCGGCGCCGCGCCGCTCCATCATCCTCCGGATTTGCTCGTCGATCCACTTCCCCGCGGAGCGGAACAGCCGCTGGGCGCTTTCGGCGATTTCGGACAGGCGCTGGCCGAGCCAGGACTCTCCGGCCTCCTCCGCGGCCCCGTCGGTCCGGCGCGAAAGCTGCCACTGATACTTCTTCTGCGCGAGGGTCTCGGCGATCTCGCCGCGGAAGCGCTCCGCCTTGACGGCGCGGGCGGCGTCCTGCGCGCCCGTCGGCATGGGCAGGGCGGAGGCCGCCGCGAGCAGGGCGAGGAGGGCGACCCGGCCGAGCGCCCCTCGCT
>CAYMMC010000457.1:0-3250 GCA_964391125.1 uncultured Akkermansia sp. | reverse complement strand
GTCGACGATCTCCTCGAGCTCTCGGTTCGTCATGACGCGGTCGGGCAGGTAGCTGCCGGTGCCGGCGACGCGGACGGGGTGGGGCGGAGGGCTGGGGGCGCGGGTCATGTCGCGGGAACGATTCGGATGAGGGGATTCGGATCCCGAGTGATCAGTAGATGAGGTCGGAGTATCGGTCCATCTCCTCTTCGATGCGGGGGTTGACGTGATGCTTCACCGATTCCGCGGCCATGCGGATGGCGTTGTGGACGGCGAGGGGGGAGCTGGAGCCGTGGCCGATGATGCAGACGCCGTTGACGCCGAGCAGGGGGCTTCCGCCGTAGGTCTCGTAGTTGCCGCGCTCCTTCACGGCGGAGAGGGCGTCCTTGGCGATGAAGGCTCCCATCTTCCGCACCGGGGTGGCGCTGATCTCCTGCTTCAGCCACTTGAACATCGCCTTGGCGGTGGCCTCGCAGGACTTGAGGATGACGTTTCCGACGAAGCCGTCGCAGACGACGACGTCGATCTTTCCCTCGAAGAGGTCGTGGCCCTCGACGTTGCCGCGGAAGTTCAGCTCCGTGGCGCGGAGCAGCTCGAAGACCTCGCGGGTGAAGTCGGTGCCTTTGGAGTCCTCCTCGCCCACGGACATGAGGCCGACGACGGGCCGGTCCTTGCCTTGGACGTGGCGGGCGTAGACGCTGCCCATGATGGCGTAGCCGAGCAGGTGCGAGGGCCTGGCGTCGACGTTGGCCCCGGCGTCCATGATGTTGCAGGGGCCGTGCTCGCTCGGCAGGGGCGAGGCGATGCCGGAGCGCTCCACCCCCGGAATGTGGCGCCATTTGATGGTCGCGGCGGCCACGGCGGCCCCGGTGTTCCCGGCGCTGACGACCGCGTCGGCGTTGCCGTGCTTCACCAGATCGACGGCGACGCTGATGGAGGAGTCCTTTTTCTGCCTCACCGACTTCACGGCCGAGTCGTGCATGGTCACGATCTCGGAGGCGTGGACGATCTCGAGCTTGGAGTGGGCGTAGGAGATGCGGTCCAGCTCGCGCTTCACGATGGATTCCTCGCCGACCAGATACAGCTTCTGGAGGTCGCGTCCGAGGGCTTCCATCGCCTCGACCGCGCCCGCCACGATAGCCTCGGGGGCCTTGTCGCCTCCCATCACATCCAGAGCGATTCTCATCCGTGAGTCAGGTCGCTATTGAGGAACACGCGGCGGCAACATGCAACCTAGAAAAGCGAAAGCCACCTTGGAGAAAGGTGGCTTTGCGCAAACTGGAGGCGGAACGGCGCCGAGGCCTGTGGAGGGGGGCGTCGCGGCATCGACGGTTCCTGCGAGAGGGAAGCCGCAAGCCGGAACGGACGGCGAAGCTCGGTTCGCCGCAGTCGTCCGGGGATCCACCGAAGGCGCCCGGACGGGGTTCTCAGAACTCGTCCACCGTCAGCACCTGACGCCCCTTGTAGTAGCCGCAGCTCGGGCAGGCGACGTGGGAGGGCGCGGCGCTGCCGCATTCGGAGCACACGTTCAGCTTGCTGGCGCGCCAACGCTGGCCGGTGCGGCGGAGGCGCTTTTTCATTTTGGAAGTTTTACGTTTCGGGACTGCCATGACGGGGCGGGGATTCGGGTGAAAAGGCGCACTTAACCGGAAATTCCGGCGATGTCAACGGGGGATTGGGCGCAAGGCGACGAAGAGCGGGGCTTACGCGTGAAGCCTTATGACGATTTCAGCGCGGAAGTTGGGGGCGAGCATGGCCTTGGGGCGTTTTTTGGGCAATGTCGCTTTCGAGGGGTGGGAGCGGAGCGGATGGATCGCCGGATCCCGCAGGGTGGAGAGATCCGCGAGGCAAGCGTCGAGCAGCCGGGGCCGCCCTCACAGGCTTCCGTCGGTGATCGCCCCCTCCGAGGCCGAGCTGGCGAGCTTGGCGAACTTCGCCAGGACGCCGCGGGTGTAGCGCGGCTTGGGCTGCTTCCAGGCCTTCTTGCGGGCGGCGAGCTCCTTGGCGGCGACGTGCAGGGTCATCTCGCGCTTCTCGGCGTCGATGGAGATCTCGTCGCCGTTCTTGACCAGGGCGAGGGGGCCGCCGACGAAGGCCTCGGGCGTGACGTGGCCGATGACGAAGCCATGGCTGCCGCCGGAGAAGCGGCCGTCGGTGATGAGGGCCACGTCCTTGCCGAGCCCCGCGCCCATGATGGCGCCGGTGGGGCCGAGCATCTCGCGCATCCCGGGACCGCCCTTGGGGCCCTCCATGCGGATGACGACGACGTCGCCCTTCTTGATTCTGCCGCCGAGGATGGCCGCCATGGCCTTCTCCTCGGAGTCGAAGACCCGGGCGACGCCCTTGAAGAAGAGGCCCTCCTTGCCCGAGATCTTCGCGACGGCCCCGCCGGGGGCGAGGTTGCCGTAGAGGATCACGAGGTGGCCGTTCTTCTTGATCGGGTTGTCGAGCGGGCGCACGACGTCCTGCCCCTTGGGATAGGGCTTCACCTTGGCGAGGTTCTGCGCCATGGTCTTTCCGGTCACGGTCATGCAGTCGCCGTGGAGGAGGCCGGCCTCGAGCAGCATCTTCATCAGCGGCAGGGTGCCGCCGATCTCGACCAGCTTCATCATCACGTACTTGCCGCTGGGCTTGAGGTCGGCCAGCACGGGGACGCGCTTGCCGATGCGGGTGAAGTCGTCGATGGAGAGCTTCACGCCCGCCGCGCTGGCGATGGCGAGGAGGTGGAGCACGGCGTTGGTCGAGCCGCCGAGCGCCGTCACCACGGTGATGGCGTTCTCGAATGCCTTCTTCGTGAGGATGTCGCGGGGGCGGATGTTCTTGTTGATGAGATTGACCACGGCGGCGCCGGCGTCGAAGCAGTCCATCCGCTTCTCGTCGCTGACGGCGGCCTGGGCGGAGCTGTTGGGCAGGCTCATGCCGAGGGCCTCGATGGCGCTGGCCATGGTGTTCGCGGTGTACATGCCCCCGCAGGAGCCCGGGCCGGGAATGGCCGTCGCGGTGACGCCCTCGAGCTCGGCGTCGTCGATCTTGCCGGCGCTGTGCTGGCCCACCGCCTCGAAGACGGAGACGATGTCCACGTCCTCGCCGTGGTGGCAGCCGGGCTTGATGGTGCCGCCGTAGACGAAGACGCCGGGCCGGTTCATCCGGGCGATGGCCATCAGGCAGCCCGGCATGTTCTTGTCGCAGCCGCCGATGGCGACGACGCCGTCCATGCCCTCGCAGCCCACCACCGTCTCGATGGAGTCGGCGATGACCTCGCGGCTCACCA
>CAYMMC010000456.1:0-3254 GCA_964391125.1 uncultured Akkermansia sp. | reverse complement strand
CGGCGACGGAGGTCCACGGACATCTGCTGACGTTCTGCCGGGGCGGGGGCGCGTCCTCCGACGCCTGACAACCCCACTCCGCCTCGCGACGGGTTTCGCTTGAACGAGCCCCGCGATGCCGGACATTCAGCGGCTTCCTACCCATGAAACGCCTCGTCGACGGAAACTGGTTGCGTGAACAATGCCGGGTCAGCCCGTGGCGGAACCTCGCCTTCCTCGCTCTCGACTACCTCTGCGTCCTCCTGGTCGTCGGCGGGGCCGTGGGCTTCGACCTCTGGCGCCGCGGCGCGGGGCTCCACTGGGCCTGGACCCTGCCCGTCTGGATTCCCGCGGCGGGGCTCGTCGGCATCCTCCAGCACCGCATCGGCCTGATGGGGCACGAGGCCTCGCACTACCTCCTCCATCCGAACCGCCGCTGGAACGACCTCCTCGCCGACTGGCTCTGCTTCTTCCCCGTCTTCGGAACCCTCGCGAACTACCGCGCCAAGCACCTCGGCCACCATCTCCATCCGAACCATCCCGAGCTGGATCCGAATCTGGACGGCGGAAAGTTCGAACGCTTCTACGCCCACTTCCCCATGGCGAAGCGGCGCTTCCTCCGGCGCCATTGCCTCGGCTTCTTCTGGCCGCCCTTCGTCCTCGCGAACCTCGCCGACCTCGTCCGCGTCGTCATGCTGGGCGGCGGCGCCGCCGCGCGGGAGCGGAAGGAGCGGGCCAAGCCGACCCTCGCCAGCCGGCTCGGCCTGGCCCACATCCTCGCCCTCGCCTTGCTCCTGCGCCTCGCCAACCTCGCGGAGTTCACGGTCTGGGGCACCCTGGCCGCCCTCTATCTCCTCGGCGTCGCAGGCTGGGCGCTGCTGCCCCGCTCCGCCTTCGGGCCCTCCCGAAGCTCGCCGGTCGATCCGAAGCTCGCCGCCCTCCTCCGGATGACCTTCTATTCGGGCTTCTTCGGCAGCACCGCCCTCGTCCTCCACCACACGGGATACCAGTGCTTCCCCGCCTTCTTCCTCCTCTGGGTCTTCCCCCTGATCTACGTCTTCCCCTACCTCATGCTGGTGCGGGAGGTCTTCCAGCACGCCAACGCGGGGACCGGAGCGCTCGACAACTCGCGGGTGATGAAGGTCGGCGCCTTCGTCCGCTGGTCGCTGCTCGGCTACGGCAACGACTACCATCTCGTCCACCACCTCTACCCCAACGTCCCCTGCTACCGGCTCCGCCAGGTCCACGAACGCCTCGCCGAGGACTCTCCGGCCTACCGGGAGCAAGCCGTGGAGACCCGGGGCCTGCACCACGCCGAGGGCCCCGGCCTCGTCCCCTCCCTCCTCGACAGCCTCGCCGAGAACCGCGCTCCGGAACCCGACAAACCGAGCCAGGAACGCCGGTGGGCCGCCCCGGTCTAGAACTAGGGCTGCCCGTAGTAGGCGCCGGGACCGTGCTTCCGCCGATGGTGCTTCTCCAGCAAGTGCGCCGGCAAGGGATCCGCCTCGGGACGCAGCCTCCAGGTGTCCATCGCCATCCGGGCGCAGACCTCCAGCGCCACGCTGTTCCCCACCGCGTCGAGGGCGTCTCGCCCCCAGGCGAAGGGGGCATGGCCCCTCTGAAAGCAGGCCGGCATCGCCATGGGATCGATCCCCCGCTCTTGGAAGCATTCGACGATGGCCCGTCCGGTGTTCCCCTCGTAGTCCTCGGCGACTTCCTCCGGCCTCAGCTCGCGCACCACCGGAACGGTTCCGAAGAAGTGGTCGGCGTGGGTCGTGCCTAGGCAGGGCAGCTCGATCCCGGCCTGGGAAAAGGCCGTCGCCATCGTCGAATGCGTGTGGGCGATCCCTCCGACCGCGGGAAAGCCGCGGTAGAGAACGAGGTGCGTCGGCGCGTCGGAGGAAGGACGCAGCGTCCCCTCGACGACCTTTCCGTCGAGGTCCAGGACCACCAGGGACTCGAGCGTCAGGTCCGCGTAGGCGACTCCGCTCGGCTTGATCGCGACGAGTCCGGCGGTCCGGTCGATTCCCGAAACGTTGCCCCAGGTCAGCCGCACCAGCCCCTCCTCCACGAGGAGACGGTTGGCACGGAGCACGTCCTCTTTCAATTGGCGCAGCATCGCCCGCCAACGAAACGCGGATGGCGTCTCCCGCAAGGGAAGAATTCCCGCGCAAATCCCGGAGTTCGGGTCTACCCTGAGCCCGTCCCGCGAAAGGGCCCCAGCCTGCCATGTGGCGAAAGATCCAGAAACTGCTCGCGACCTCCGTGCCCCCCCTGCTGCTGCTCGCCTATCTCGCGGTGGCGGTCTGCCTGCTGAACCGCTGGGACGCGATGGTCCCCGTGACCCTCGTCCCCGTCTGGGCCTGGGCCGGCGCCGGGGCTTCGATCTCCTTTCTCTGCTGGATCGTCAGCCGCAGCACCATGGCCGGGGCGATCTTCTGGCTCTGCCTCGTCTCGGGCGTGGCCTTCTCCGAGGAAACCCACGGCATCCTCCGAGAAGCCATCGCCACCGCAAAGGCGCAGGCCTCCTCCGCTCCCGAGGAAGCTCCCCCTCCCGTCCTCCGCATCGTCACGGTCCATTGCGCCGGGCAGGAGGCCTCCCTGCGTCGGGCGGTCGAGACGGAGCCGCATCTGCTCATCGTCCGCGAAGCGCCGGACAAGGCCGCCCTCGACGCCGTGGCCGACCAGCTCTATGGCGTGGACCGCTCCGTGACCACCCAGGGGAGCCTCGCCATTCTCGGGCGGGGGGCGACCCTGGCGACCCTCACCGAACCGGGAGGCCAGGCCCTCCACGTGCGCCTGAAGCGCCCCGGAGGGCTCGTCCTCGACATCACCGCCTTGGATCTCGAAGGCTGCGCCCCGCGTCTCGACATGTGGCGTCCCGATGTCTGGAAGGAACTGATCGCGGCCCGGGTCGAGAGCCGCCGCCTCGTCCGCACCCACCTCGGGGAGCATCCCATCCACCGGGAGCACGTCGCCCGCGTCGTGGCCGGGGGCTTCGGCACCCCGCCCGGCGACGACGTCTTCCGCCCGCTCCAGAACAGCGGCATGGTCGACTGCTACGCGGCGGCCGGACAGGGCTGGGGCAACACCTATCCCTCGGCCTATCCAGTCCTCCGGCTCGATCAGATCTGGGTGTCGCCGAACCTCGTCCCGGTCACAACGACGACGAAGCTGAATCCCGAATCGCCGCACCGCATCGTGGTCAGCGAAGTGCGGCTGCCGACGGCGAAGTAGTCAACCGGGTTTCGGTCTCAGGGCTGCCCTCGGCGTTC
>CAYMMC010000455.1:0-3263 GCA_964391125.1 uncultured Akkermansia sp. | reverse complement strand
GGAGGGAGGACAGGCAGGCGTGAAGGTCGCGCACGTCGTCACCCACGACGACGCCCTCGAGATCCTCGAGAAGGAATCGACCGAGGACATGGAGCGGATTTCCGGCATCGGGGGGCAGAGCGGCTTCGCCTACCTCCAGGCGCCGCCCACGCTGCACCTGCGGAGGCGCTTCGGCTGGATCCTCGCGCTCGCCTTCCTCGCCCTTTCCTCCGGCTTCGTCCTGCACGCCTACGAGGCCGTCCTGACGAAATACTACATCCTCGCGCTCTACCTGCCCATGGTGGTGGCGGCGGGAGGCAACACGGGGGCGCAGTCCGCCACCATGGTGATCCGCGCGATGTCCCTGGGGGAGCTGGGCACGCGCGAGTTCTGGCGCGTGGTCTGGAAGGAGGGGCGCGTCGGGATGATGCTGGGGTCCCTCCTCGGCGGCTGCGTCGCCCTGTCGATCGCCCTGTTCATGCCCGGCGCCGACGAGGGGGCCTCGCCCGGGCCGGCCTCCGTCGCGCTGGTGGTGGGCTGCGCCATCATGCTGCAAGTCCTGACCTCGACCCTGATCGGCGCGGCCCTGCCCCTCGCCGCGAAGAAGGCGAAGCTGGACCCCGCCGTGGTGGCCTCGCCCGTGATCACCACGGTGGTCGACGTGACCGGCAGCGTCATCTATTTCGGCCTCGCCCACGCCGTCTTCGGCTGAAGGGGGGGATGGTCGAGGGTGCGAAGCGACGGCTCCCAGCCGGCGGCCGGGGCGTCCCCGCCTCAACCGCCGCCCTTCCCGCGACGGCGCCGGGAGCCGGGAGGAGTGCGGTGCTCGCCGAAGTACTTCTCGCTGCGGTAGCGCAGCCAGACTCGGAGGACCTGGGGGATCTGCTCCTTCTCGGCTTCGGCGAGCCTCTCGTAGAGGGCGAGGGCGCGGGTCCGCTCCAGCCGGCAGGCCCCGTTCCGGTGGGCGTCCCAATGGGTGCGGGCGAGGCGGATGCGGCGGGCGGTCTCCTTGACCAGCTCGGGGCCGCTCAGTTCGTCGTCGGGCTTGCGTTTCCGGGCCATCGGGGCGGGGCGTGGGGCGTCTACCTGTAGCCCCTTCTCCGGCGCCGCGCAAAAGCTTGCGAAAGCCCGGTTGAAAAAGCCCGTCCCCGGCAGGACACTGCGCTGCCGCATCGCCGCATGGACTGGATCAAACAACTTCTCGACTTCGTCCTCCACCTTCAGGAGCACCTCCATCAGCTCACCCAGGACTACGGCAGATGGGTCTACGGCATCCTCTTCCTCATCATCTTCTGCGAGACGGGGCTGGTGGTGACGCCCTTCCTCCCCGGCGACTCCCTGCTCTTCGCCGTGGGGGCGCTCGCCGCCGATCCCGCGAGCGGCCTGAACGTCTGGATCGCGGCCGGCCTGATCTTCGCGGCCGCCGTCCTCGGCGACACCGCGAACTACTCCATCGGCAAATACGCCGGGGAGAGGATGGCGGCGAGGTTCCCCCGGCTCATCAAGCCGAAGCATCTCGAGCTGACCAACGAGTTCTTCGAGAAATACGGCGGCAAGACCATCATCCTGGCCCGCTTCGTGCCCATCGTCCGGACCTTCGCCCCCTTCGTGGCGGGATCCGGGGCGATGAACTACCGGCGCTTCATGTTCTTCAACGTCATCGGCGCCGCCCTCTGGGTCGGCATCATCGTCCCGGCGGGCTGGTTCTTCGGCAACATTCCCGTGGTGAAGGAGAACTTCGAGCTCGTCGTGATCGGCATCATCGTCGTCTCGGTGATGCCCATGGCCTTCGAAATCTGGAAGGCGCGCCATCCCGGAAAGCGCGGGGAGGCGACGCGGCGGGAGGCCTGAGCGGTCCGGCGCGCTCCCGGGATGGCCTTCCGCCCGCCTCAACCCTTCTTGAACAGCATGCTGATCCCGACGAGGATCATCAGCACGGCGAAGATCTTGGTGAGCTGGTCGTTGCTGAGCTTGCGCACCCATCCGGTGGCGATCCAGGCGGCGGCGATGGCGCCGAGGGCGGTGGGCCAGAAGATGTGCCATTGGACGAGGCCGGCCTGCTGGAAGCGGGCGATGGCCATCAGCGAGGTCGGCACGATCACCGCCATGCTCGTGGCGATGGCGGCCTTCTGCTCCATGCCCAGCAGGTAGACGAAGGCGGGCACCATCACGATGCCGCCGCCGACGCCGCAGAGGCCGGCCATGCGGCCGGCGAAGAGACCGATGCCGAGGGGGAGGAGGAAGGCTTTCATCGCCGGGCGGGGGAGGCGTCGCCCCGAGCGAGGATGCGGGCGGCGAGCTGGTGGAGGACGAGACGGGGATCGAGCGAGGTGGTGACGAGGCGCCGGTTCGCCTCGAGGCAGGCCTCCATGGCGGAGCGCAGCTCGGCCACGGTGAACTTGCCGCAGGTCTGCGCGGAGAGGAAGAGGGGATAGGCGTTCAGCGCCCCCTCCTTGGTGCGGGGGAGATGTCCGGTGGCGGAGGCGGGGAGGGCGCCGAGCTGCTTCTGGAAGTCGGAGTAGCTGCGGCCCGCCCGCACTCCGTGGGTCTCGACGATGTCCCTGGCGAGGAGCAGGTTGCGCACCCGGGGGACGATGGCGGCGAGAAGGAGTCCGATGGCGTTCTCGCCGCGCCGGAGCTGGAAGTCGACGAGCTGCAGGGTCCGGGGCAGGTCGCGGCGGCCGATGGCCTCGCCGATGTCGAAGATGTAGCCGGTGTGGCTCTGCGAGGTGATCGCCGCGACGTCGTCCTCGGTCGCGGGGCGACCGCCGACGAAGAGGGACAGCTTCTCCAGCTCGCCGTCGATGGAGCGGGTGTCGGCCCCCACGCGGAGGACGAAGCGCTCCAGGGCGGCGCCCTGGAGCTTCAGGCCCCGCGCCGCGGCGCGGTCGGCGACGTGGCCCATCACCGCCGTCTCCCATCCGGCCTTGGTCGTGTCGAGCTTGTCGTGGACCTCGACCTTGGCGGCTTTGGCGAGACGCTTGTAGAACGTCCGGCGCTTGTCGATCTCCCCGGCGCTGACGAGGAAGGTCACGTCCGGCGGGAGGCCCTTCTCCAGGATCCCGACGAGCGTCTCGAGGGCGGAGAGGGTCGACTCCGCCCTGGCCGTCTGGGATTCGCCGAGGAAGTTCACCCCCTGCAGCCAGACGACCTTGTCGCCGCCGAAGAAGGGCAGGGTCTGGATCGCCTCGATGGCGCGGGCGACGACGGTGGCGGCCTGGTCGGCGTTGTCGGCGGCCCCGCTCACGATCTCGAGGCCGAACTCGTTGTCCTTCGGCGCGAGC
>CAYMMC010000454.1:1964-3278 GCA_964391125.1 uncultured Akkermansia sp. | reverse complement strand
CCGGGTTGCTCACGAACACCGCCGGGCCGACCTGGATGGCCTGCACCTCGACCTCGACCTCGGGCCGGTGCTTCGCCAGCGCGTCGAGCATGACGGTCTCCTTGGCGAAGGTCTTGGCGGCGGCGTCGGCCTCGGTCTTGCCGAGGACGACGTCCATGGCCTTGGCGACCTTCTCCGGGGAGGGGACGCGGCGCCCGATGGGCCAGATGCGGCTCTTGACGTCGAGGCGGGCGCTCTCGGTCCGGGCCATGCCGAAGACGACCTTGATGGCCTCCGCGCCGACGCGCCCGCCCACGAGGCGGGACATCTCGGTGCCCCGGAGGGCTTGCGTCTTGGCGAGGTTGTCCACCTGGGTGATGTCGCCGCAGGCGCCTTGGAGGAAGACCACGGGCGCCCGGCTGGCCAGTCCGCCCTGGATCACCTCCTCCATGTGGTGGACCCAGCTGGCGGAGATGCCGCCGCCGGTGGGGCTGGTGGTGCAATGGCAGGCGTAGTTGACGATCGTGCCCATCAGCTCGTCGTTCTGGTCCCACACCGCGACCACGCCCACCTAGGGATCGATGGGGGCGGCGTAGTCGACGATGTCGGGATTGCCCGCGCCGGGATGGCTCCAGCTCTGGCCGTTCTTCATCCGGAGGCGGCGGTTGAAGGCCACCGAGTCCTCGTGTCCGCTGCCGAAGCCCAGCTTGGCCGGGACGCGGCGGCGGTGGGCCCACTGGACGCCTTCGACGATGGCGTTCTCCACGATCTGAAGGTAGCCCGGATCGGCGTTGGAGGATTGCTTGTAGGCGAGGTCGCGCACCAGCTCGTCGGCGAAGTCGTATTCTCCGGGCTGGACGAGGCCGGTGGGGCCGCCCGAATGGGTGTGGCTGGCCCCGATCATGACGTGGCCGCCGGGGATGCCGGTCTCCTCCTCGATGCGCTGGCGGGCCCGCTGGACCAGATCCCGGTGGACCGTGAGGGCGTCGATGCCGACCAGGACGACCGTCTTGTCGCCGTCGTCGAAGAGGGAGACCCGCACCTTGCAGGGATCGTGGAAGGACCGGTGGAAGACCTTGTGGTAGCCTCCGGGGCGCTCCATGCCGACGGCCGGGGTGATGTCCCGTTCGGCGAAGCCCGCGAGGATGGGCCTCTCCGCGGCGGGGGGCTTCTCTCCGGTCTGCCCGACCAGGGCGACCGTCAGGGAAAGGGCGGCGAATGCGAGCAGGGGCGTGGCGAGGCGGATCCAGGATTTGGGTGTCATGGCGGAGCTTCGATAGGGCGGAACGGCGGGCAGATCAATTCCCTGATCCCGTGCCCCCGAGCATGGCGGCG
>CAYMMC010000454.1:0-1864 GCA_964391125.1 uncultured Akkermansia sp. | reverse complement strand
TGGCGGCGGCTTCGGCGAAGGCCTTGTCCGGATCGTGGTGCCAGGACGCCCGCCGCCTTCTTTCCGCCGTCCGGGCCGTCGACGCCTCCGCTTTCGGTCCGCGGAGCCCCACCACCATCTCGACGGACTCGTCCGGCAGCCCGGCCAGATCGAGCTGGTCGTCGGCGCTCAAGCGGAGGAGCGAAACGACGAAGACCTGCCCGTCGCCGTCCCGCCGGAAAACGATGTCGTCCCCCTCTTTCGCGAGGATCTCTCCGGAAAGGCTGCGTCCGTCGGCGCTGACGATGCTGCGCCGCAGGGGGAACTGGCTCGGGGTCCCGGATTCGGGCGCCTGCCCCATGGGCTCGGTTTCCGCGGCCTCGGCCCCGTCGCCGCCAAGGTCCGGAAGCAAGGCCTCCTCCAGCGCCACTTCCCCATCGTCGTCCGGGAACGCGTCGAACGACACCTCGCCCGGCCCGGAGGCGGGCGCGTCCCCACCCGGATCCGCCAAACGCGGTTCGCAGCCCGCCAGGACCAGCAAGCAGCACAGGGACGACAGCGAAGGCGCTCTCCGCAGCAAGATGGGCAAAGGGCGGAGGGAGACGGTGCGGGCCCGGGCGGACGCGGCGGGCTCTCTGGCAAAGTGGTCTTCCATGGGAGTCGGGGCGACGGATGGATCCCCTCCTTTATCGCCGGAATCCGCCCGATTTGTCAAGAGGACCGGGGGATGGTGGCGCGTTTCTCGAACGCCCGGTCCTCGGATGGCTGAAGAAGCCGAACCCTCCGGGAGAGCCATGGCTTGTTTGTCCCGCACCCGAAAGCGCGCCGACGGAGAAAATATGCTTGTGGCATCGCCGCCGATTCGAGAGACTGCCCCTCATGCTCCCCTGCCACATCGGGATGGTCGACCGCATCTCCCATGCGTCCGCCCCCCGGCCTGGCGGGGCCCATGCCCCCGATGTGCGGTCGTTCGTCGCGCCGCCGCGCTCAACCCACTAGCAAGCGAGGATCCCCATCATGTCACAACGCGTTCTCATCACCGCCGGCGCCGGCGGCATCGGCCTGGCCATCGCGAAGGCCTACGTCGCGGCGGGCGCCCGGGTGCACATCGCCGACATCGACGCCGACGCGGTGCGCGAAATCGTCGGACAGCACCCCGCCATCACCGGCACCGTGGGCGACATCGGCAAGGAGGCGGAGGTGGAGGCGGTCTTCGACGGCGTGCAGGAGCATCTCGGCGGGCTCGACGTGCTCGTCAACAACGCCGGCATCGCCGGCGCGACCGCGCCCGCCGACGAGTATCCCGCCGACACCTGGAACGCCGTCGTCGGCATCAACCTCACCGGCACCTTCCTCGTCACGCGGCGGGCCATCCCCTTGCTCAAGCAGTCCGCCGCGGCGTCGATCATCGTCATGTCCTCGCTGGCGGGGCGCTTCGGCTACGCCAACCGCATCGCCTACTCCACGACGAAGTGGGGGCTGGTCGGCTTCGCCAAGACCCTGTCGCTGGAGCTCGGCCCCTTCGGGATCACCGCCAACTCGATCCACCCCGGAGCCGTGGACGGGCCGCGGATCCAGTCCGTCTTCCAAGGCCGCGCGGAAGTCTCCGGACGCAGCGTCGAGGCCGAGATCGAGCTCGCCATGGCCAACCAAGCGGTCAAGAAATTCGTCGACCCCGCCGACATCGCCGCGCTGGTGCTCTTCCTGACGGGCCCCCACGGCCGCTCCATCTCCGGCCAGATGTTCCCCATCGATGGCGATTCCAAAGCCGCCTCCTGACGGACGCCGCCCGACCCGGGGCGGTCCCGCCGGCTCCCCGCCGCGCCGCAGCCTGTGGCGCGGGCGCGCTGCGGTCGTGGTGGGGATCGTGCTGCTGGGCATCGGC
>CAYMMC010000453.1:0-3280 GCA_964391125.1 uncultured Akkermansia sp. | reverse complement strand
CGACGCCGAGCTTGCCCCAGGTGATCTTCTCGTTCGGAGTGGCGCCGGAATAGCTGCCGTAGCTCGTCGTGGAGTCGCTGATCTGGCAGAAGTAGGCCCAGAGGGGCACGTCCGTCGCGCCGAAGTCCTGGTGCAGCATGGGCACGACGCAGATGGGGAAGTCGCCGGAGATGCCTCCGCCGATCTGGAAGAAGCCGAGCGGCGAATCGGGCGTCGTGGCGCGGTACCAGGACGCCAGTTCCATCATGTACTCGATCCCCGTCCTGACGACGTGGGGATTCTTCACGCTGCCCTTGAGGCAGTGCGAGGCGAAGATGTTCCCCGAGGTGCTGTCCTCCCAGCCGGGGACGAACATCGGCAGGTCCCGCTCGCAGGCGGCGACGAGCCAGCTGTCCGCCGGATCGATCTGGTATTCGGAGACGAGCTTGCCGGAGCGCAGCACGCGGTAGAGGAACTCGTGGGGGAAATGGCGGCGGCCCTCGGTCTCGGCGGCCTGCCATTCCTCCAGAATGACGCGCTCGAGGCGGCGGAAGGCCTCCTCCTCGGGGATGCAGGTGTCGGTGACGCGGTTGAGGTGCGCGTCGAGGAGGGCCTGCTCCTGCTCCGGGGTCAGGTCGCGCCAGTTCGGGATGCGGCGGTAGTGGTCGTGGGCGACGAGGTTGTAGAGGTCCTCCTCGAGGTTGGCCCCGGTGCAGCAGACCGCGTGGACCTTCCCCCGCCGGATCATCTCGGCGAGGGAGAGCCCCAGCTCGGCGGTGCTCATGGCCCCGGCCATGGTGAGGAACATCCGCCCGCCCGAATCGAGGAGGTCGCGCCAGCCTTTCGCGGCGTCGACCACGGCGGCGGCGTTGAAGTGGCGGAAATGGCGTTCGACGAACTGGGTGATGGGACGGTCCATGCGGATCAGCTTTCGTAGTAGGTGTATCCCGACATGCCCTGTCGGTAGGCTTCCAGGGCCTTGCGCCGCTGCACGGCGGTGATGCGGCCCTCCTGGATCGCCGTTTCGGCGAGCTCGCGGAACTGCTCGACCAGCTTCTTGGGGTCGTGCTCCACGTAGGTGAGCACGTCAGCGACGGAGTCGCCCTCGACCTCGCGGGAGAACTTCATCCGGCCGTCGTCGACGTCCACGCTCACCGCGTGGGTGTCGCCGAAGAGGTTGTGCAGGTCGCTCAGGGTCTCCTGATAGGCGCCCACGAGGAAGATGCCCAGGTAGTAGGGCTCGTCGTCCTTCGTCTCGTGGACGGGCAGGGCCTCCATCACTTCGGAGCTGGAGACGTATTTCTTGATCACCCCGTCGCAGTCGCAGGTCACGTCGTGGATCACGCCCTGGCGGGTGGGCCGCTCGCCGAGGCGGTGCAGCGGCATCACGGGAAAGGCGCAGTCGATCGCCCAGGAGTCGGCCAGCGATTGGAAGATGCTGAAGTTCCCGTAGTATTGGTCGGCGAGCAGGCCGGAGAGGTCGCGCAGCTCCTCGGGCACGTAGCGCAGCTCGCGCGTGGCCGACGCGATGTCCGTCATGGCGCGCCAGTAGAACTGCTCGCAGGCGGCCCGCTCGCGCAGGCCGATGTCGCCGGTGAGGAAGTTCTCGTGCAGCTCGTCCCGGTAGCGGTTCGCCTTGCCGTAGGACTCCAGAAGGTTGTCGTCGGTGATGCTGTTGGCCACCTCGGCGAGGGCGACGAGGGCCTCGCTGGCGTCTTCGGAGATGGAGGGCGCCTCGCGGTTCTCGAAGCGGTTCACGTCGAGGATCTCGAGGGCGAGCATGGAGAAATGCGCCACCATGGAGCGCCCCGACTCCGTCACCAGCGTGGGATGCGGCACCCCGCTCTCGTCGAGCACCCACTTCACCGCGTCGACGAGGCTGTGGCAATACTCGTCGATGGAGTAGTTCGCGCTCGTCGATCGGGTCGAGCGGGAGCCGTCGTAGTCCACCGCGAGGCCGCCGCCGAGATTCAGCAGGCCCATCGGGGCCCCCTCCTTCACCAGGCCGGCGTAGATCCGGGCCGTCTCCTCGATGGCGCGGCGGATGATGGTCAGGTCGGGGATCTGCGAGCCCTGGTGGCAATGCAGCATCCGCAGCCAGCCGAGCCGCCCCCGCTCGCGGAGGCGCTCCACCGTCTGGACGAGCTGGGCCAGGTTCAGGCCGAAGGGGCTCCTCTCGCCGCCGGACTTCGCCCACTGGCCGGCGCCTTCGGCGGAGAGCTTCACCCGCACCCCGATGACCGGCTCGACCCCGAGGGCGGCGGAGCGCCTCTCGATGAGATCCAGCTCGTGCGGCATTTCGAGGACGAGGACCACCCGCAGGCCCATGATCTGGCCGTAGAGGGCGAGGTCGATGAACTCCTCGTCCTTGTAGCCGTTGCAGACGAGCAGGGCCTCCGAGTCCTTCAGGTATGCCAGCGCCGCGATCAGCTCCGGCTTGCTGCCCACCTCGAAGCCGTAGTGGAAGCGCCGCCCGTAGGCCGCGACCTCCTCGGCGACCTGCTGCTGCTGGTTCACCTTGATGGGGAAGACCCCGCGGTAGGCGCCGTTGTATTCGAGATCGCCGATCGCCTTGGCGAAGCCGTGGCAGAGCTCTTCGATGCGGCGCTCCAGGATGCGGGGGAAGCGCAGCAGCATGGGCGGGCGGATCCCGCGGGCGTCGAGCTCGTCGAGCAGCTTCGGAATGCTGACCGAATGCGGCGCCCCGGTCGTCCGGTCGGTGACCTCGACGACGACCTCGCCCCGGCGCGAGACCGAGAAGTAGCCCGCGCCCCAGTGGTGGATGCCGTAGGTCTCGGCCGCCTCCTCGACCGACCAGTCGTCCCCCTTGGTCGGGGCGGGAGGCTTGCGGGGGCGGGCCGCCACGGGCGGGGCGGAGTCGGAGGGGCGGCGGGGGCTCATTTTCGAAGGAGGTCGGAAGTCGGGGAAATGGAGGGCTCGATGCGGAACGGCGCCACCCTCTCAAACGACCGGCCCCCCCGCAAGTGCCGTTCCCGGAAATTCCGAGGAATTTCCGGGAACGGCCTCGCAAAAGCGTGTAGTCTCCGGAGCGTCGCGCGAATAGCTCAGCGGTAGAGCATCTCGTTTACACCGAGGCGGTCGGGGGTTCGAATCCCTCTTCGCGCACCATGGTCCGATCGGGCCCCCCCCGGCTCCGCCGGGGAGACGGTCGAGCTTCGGCCGATCCGGCAGCCCCCATCCATCGGGGGGAGGGTTTCGACGGACGGTCTCGCCGCGAGGCGGGTAGGGCCGTGCGGCCATTCGGGCGTCCCCACGGCTTTCGTTCCCCGAGCGGGCCGCT
>CAYMMC010000452.1:0-3292 GCA_964391125.1 uncultured Akkermansia sp. | reverse complement strand
GTCTCTACCAAGTCCTCCACAACCTCGTCATCAACGCCCGCCAGGCCATGCCCAACGGCGGAACCATCGAGATCGTGGCCGACAACGCCGAACTCGGCGAGGACAATCCCTACGCCATGCCGACGGGCCGCTACGTGGTGGTCTCGGTGCAGGACAAGGGCTGCGGCATCCCCGCCGAGCTCCTGCCCCGCATCTTCGAGCCGGACTACACCACCAAGACGGACGGGACCGGCATCGGGCTGGCCTCCTGCCTCGCCATCATCCGCGAGCATCGCGGGGCGATCCGGGTCGCCTCCCAAGTCGGGGTCGGCACCGAGTTCCTCGTCTTCCTGCCCGCCACGGACGAGGTGGCCGGACCCGGAGAGCCCGACGCCTGGATCGCCGCGAGGTCCGCTCCGCCCTCGCGCGCCGTCCGTCCCGCGTCCGCCAGCGGCAAGATTCTGGTGGTCGAGGACGAGCCCGGCGTGGCGCGGTCCACGGTCGGAATGCTCAAGCAGCTGGGCTACGACAGCCTCCACGCGCGCACGGGGCAGGAGGCCATCTCCCTCTACCGGGAGCATCACGACACCCCCGACCCGGTCGACGTCGTCCTTCTTGACATGACTCTGCCGGGCGGACTGTCCGGCATCGACGTGGCCAGAGAGCTTCGAAGATTCGCTCCCGACGCCCGTCTCGTCGCGACGAGCGGCTACTTCGAAGACGGCGCCGAAGGCATTCCGATGATGGAAGGCTTCGACGCGATCCTTCCCAAACCCTACGGAAGGGAGACGCTGTCCGAGGCGATCGAGCGCGCCGCGACGATCTAGCCCCTCATCGGGCCATTTTTCCCAAGCCGCTTTGAGCGGCTCCAATTCACCAATCTCCGGTTTTACCGGAAGTGTCTGATTTGGGCTCCCTTTCAAGTTTGCAGGCGGATCTGGGGATCGAACGAGCGCCGCTTTTCCTCGTCCTTCTCGCCGTTTTGCTTGTGGGCGGGAGGCTCTGAGCCTCCTCCCCTCCGGCGCTTTGCCGTTCGCGGCGCTTGACCGCACCGCCCTGCCGGGTGTTCACTGTGCCACGGTTTGAAGGACTTCCACGACAGATACCGGCGGCTCGCCCGCGGACGCTTCGGGCTCTCCAGCCTCTGGTTGGGCGAGGACCACCTCGTCTACGTGAAGGGATCGGGCCTGCTCACGCCCTACGTCGAGGAATACAAGCGCTTCCGCCTCCGCGAGATCGAGGCGCTCACCGTCGCGAAAACCTCGCGGACGGGGAGGACCGTCCTCTATCTGCTGGCCTTGGTCTTCTGCCTCGCGGCGGCCTCGCTGATCCTGGCCTTCGACGACGACCCCGGCCCCGTCTCGGTCGCCTTCGTCTCCCTCTTCGTTCTCGGGGGGCTCGGGGTCCTGGCCTTGCTGGCGCGCCATTTCATCCTTGGTCCCACCTGCTGCTGCGACATCCAGACCCGGCTCACCCGGGAGCGGATCCGCCCGCTGAACCGCTACCACCGCGCCCTCGAGACGGTGCGGCGCATCGAGGAGCTGGTGCGGGAAAGCCAAGCCGGCGTGCTCGCTTCGGACGGGCTGGGGACGCCCGCCGACCGGCCCGCCGTCCGCGACGACCGCTTCTACCAAGTGCCCCGCGTGGCGCCCCCGGCGTTCGCCTGGTTCGCCGCGCTCGGGATCGCCGCGCTCGTCGCCCTGCATCTGGAGAGCATGGTCTTCGCCGGGGGGATTCTTCTGGCCCTAGTGGGGGGAAGCCTGCTGCTGACCCTCGCCCTGGTCTCGGTGGTGCGGAATCCGACGCCGGAGCCGGTCCGCACGGCGCTCTGGGTCCTGCTGGGGCTGCACTTCCTCGTCTTCGGCGTCGGCACGGTCTACTACCTCGTCGTGGCGACGCGCGAACCCGCCTACACCGTCGGGCTGACCGGACCGCTGGAGGCGTTCGCGGCGATCGCGAGCGAGGGGGGGCTGGTGCTTTAC
Source organism: uncultured Akkermansia sp. (assembly GCA_964391125.1). Classification (GTDB taxonomy): domain Bacteria; phylum Verrucomicrobiota; class Verrucomicrobiia; order Verrucomicrobiales; family DEV007; genus Arctic95D-9. Next base: position 1,331 of record CAYMMC010000452.1, on the reverse strand, counting down.
GGCGTCTTCGCGGGCTTCTTCCTCGGATTCGCCGGCGCCGGGCTGTGGGGCTTCGCCCTGTCTGGGAAATGGCGTCGGCAGATCCGGCTGGCGGAATCCCTCTTCGGTTCCGGGGACGACGGAAGCGCCCCTCCCGACAAAGCATGAGCGAGGCTCTCGCCAGATCCGTCTGCTCGATCCACGCCGACCGTCCGGCCGCGGCGCGCTGCCCCTCGTGCCGGCGGTTCTTCTGCGGCGAATGCATCACCGAGCACGGGGGCAGGCTGGTCTGCGCCTCCTGCCTCGGGGCGGTGGCGGGGGAGAGGGCGAAGGCGGCGCCGCGGAGCTGGCGGCGGCCCCGCCTCGCGCCGCTGCTGCAAACGGCGGCGGCGCTGGCGCTGGTCTGGACGCTGTTCTATTATTTCGCAACCTTTCTGGCCGGCATTCCCGATGCCTTCCACGACGGGACGATCTGGGAGTGAGCGGGCGAGCACGGCATGAGCAGCAAGGCGCATCGCAGGACGAGACGGAGAAGGCGGGAGACGGGCGCGGTCCAGATCCTCGAGGAGGCCTTCCACCTGGTCCGCTCCTCCGACGCGGGCGCCTTCTGCCTCTACTACCTCGGCGCGGCGCCGTGGGCGCTGGGCCTGCTCTACTTCGTCGCCGACATGAGCCGCAGCAGCCTCGCCGACCGCGACGCCGCCTTCGCCGCGCTGGGCATGGTCGCCCTCTGGCTCTGGAAGCGGTCCGCCCAGGCCGCGTTCTGCGCCAGGCTCTGGGACCGCCTCAACCCCGGACATCCGCCCCGCCTCGGCGCCCGCGACCGCTTCCGGGCGCTCGCCGCGCTCTGGTTCGCCCAGGCCTTCCGGGTCCCCCTGCTGGCCGTCGGCCTCTTCTTCGCCATCCCCCTGGGCTGGATCCTCGCGACCTTTCAGAATCTGAACGCCCTCGCCCTGGCGCGACCGCCCGGCGAGCGCCCCCTGCGCTCCCTCGCGGGGCGGTCGATCCGCTATTCGCACGATCAATGGGCGCAGAACCACGGCGTCCTCCTGATCTTCTTCCTCGTGTCCCTCTTCACCTGGGCGAACCTCGTGGCCGCCTGCCTCGTCGCCGCGAGCTTCGCGAAGTCCATCTTCGGCGTGGAAAGCCCCTTCACCATCAGTCCGATGGCGGCGATGTCGAACACCACCTTCGTCCTCGGCACCTTTCTCCTGATGCAGCTTGCGATCGATCCGCTGCTGAACGCCGCCTACGTGCTGCGCTGCTTCTATGCCTCTTCGCGCACGACGGGGGCGGATCTGCTCAGCCGTCTCGCCGCCTGCCGCCGGCGACGCGAGGAGGAGGAGCGCCGG
>CAYMMC010000451.1:0-3315 GCA_964391125.1 uncultured Akkermansia sp. | reverse complement strand
CGGCGAGCTCGTCGATGTCGGGGCCGGTCACCTCGAGGTCGATGGCGTTGCCCCCGGCGGCCGTCTGGAGCATGAAGGACAGCTCGACCGCGCCGGGAATCGGTCCGACGCGGCGTCGCCAGTCGGCGATGATGGCGTCGGCGAGCAGATCGGGACGGTTGCGGGAATCGGCCCCCTGCAGCTCGACGGTGACCTCGCCCAGGTTCGCGCCCCGCCCCGCCTCGAAGGAGAGGCCGGGCGTGTAGGGCTGCGATCCGACGCTGGCGAGGAGGTGCTTGATCACGGGGCGGCCCCGCTCGTCCCTCACCTCGCGCTGGATGGCGAGGGCGGCCTCCTCGATCCGGCGGACCGCCTCCTCGGTCGTCTCGACGGGAACGCCGTTCGGCAGGGTCAGCTTGGCGCTGACGAGCTCCGCCTCGACCCGGGGGAAGAACTCGAATTTGACGAGCCTCCCGCTGGCGAGAAGGCCGAGGGTGACGAGCAGGACGGCGGCGAAGGCCGCGACGGTGGCATGCCGCCAAACGATGAGCTTGTCGAGGAAGGGTCCGTAGACGTCCCGGACGAAGCGGTCCAGCAGGCCCGCGATGCGCTGCTGGAGCCGGAGGAAGCGGTTCGGGTGGTTCGGATCGACCGGCTCGAGCCGGGAGAGGTGCGCCGGGAGGATGAAGTTCGTCTCGATCAGCGAGGCGATCAGCACCGGGATGACGATCCAGGGGATCTGGCGCCAGATGTTTCCGCTGACGCCCTGCACGGCGAGCATGGGGGTGAAGGCGATCATCGTGGTGAAGACGCCGAAGGCCGCCACGCTCATCACCTCCCAGGTGCCCTTCGGCGCGGCGAGGGAGGCGGGCTCCCCCCGCTCGATCCGCTCGTTGATCCGTTCGCCCACCACGATGGCGTCGTCGGTGACGATGCCCAGCACGAGGATGAAGGCGAAGAGCGAGATCATGTTGATCGAGATGTCACCGTAGGGCAGCGCCAGGAGCGCCCCGCCGAAGGCGATGGGGATGCCGAGGGCGACGTGGAAGGCGAGCGCCGGGCGCAGGAAGAGCGCCAGGGCGAGATAGACGAGCAGGAAGCCCTGCAGGCCGTCCTCCAGCAGGAGATGGATGCGGCCTTCGAGGAGGACGGACTCGTCGTTCCAGATCTCCATGTCGACGCCCTTGGGGACGTGGGCGTGCTTCTCCGCGACGAACTCGCGCACGAGGCGGGCGAGGCGCAGAGTGTCCTCGCCGCCGGTGCGGAAGATGTTCAGGACGATGGCGGGCCGCCCGTCGTAGCGGGAGTGGAGGTCCTCCTCCTCGAAGCCGTCGACGACGGTGGCGACGTCGGAGACCTTGACGACGCTGCCGTCGGGCCGCGTCAGCACGGTGATGTCGCCGATCTCGGCGGCGCCGTAGCGGCGGTTCTGGGCGCGAATGAGAATCTCGCCGGCCCCGGTCCGCACCGAGCCGCCCGGCAAGTCGATGGAGGTCGCCCGCACCGCGTCGGCGACCTGGCTGAAGGTGAGGCCGAACTCCTTCAGGGTGCGTTCGGAGACCTCGATCGAAATTTCGTGGTCGCGCACCCCCGCGAGGGTGATCTGGGTGATGCGGGCCTCGCCCAGAAAGGCGTTGGCCAGGTCGCGGCGGAGCTTCTCCAAGGCCGTCTCCGGCGCCTTCCCGGAGAAGGCGAGCAGATCGTCCCGCACCGCCTCGGCGAGAGCCCGCAGGGTGCGCTCGTCGGTGTCGGCGGTGATGGCCAGGCTCATCACCTGGCTGCGGAGGAGGACGTCGGCGATGACGGGCTTCTCGACGCTCTCGGCGAAGTTCTGGATCGCGTCGACGCGGCTTTTCACGTCGTTCAGCACCTTGCGGACGTCCTTGCCCGCCGCGACCTCGACGGTGACCACGCCCATCCCCTCGACGCTGGCGGAGGTGAGCCGCTCGATCCCGTCGAGATCCTGGATCGCCTCCTCGATGGGCACGCAGACGCCCTTCTCGACCTCCTCCGGGGTGGCGTTCGGATAGGGCGTCTGGACGGTGATGAAGTTCGAGGAGATGTCGGGGAAGATCTCCTTCCTCAGCCGGATCCAGGTGAACAGGCCGCCCACCACGAAGACGACCATCAGGAAGTTGGCCGCGACCCGGTTCCGCGCCCAGAAAAAGATGAGGCTCTTCATGGCGCGTCGGGCGGGCCGGCGAGGGGGACGCCGTCGCGGAAGACGACCTTCACCTCCATCCCCTCGATCACCGCGGCGAGGGCGGTGACGCAGAGCTGCTCCCCGCCCTCGATTCCCGAGGAGACGAGGACCTCGTCGCGCTCGGTGCGGAGCACCTCCACGGATCGGGTCGTCACGCTGTGCCCGTCGTCCACCACCATGACGCGGTCGCTCGCGACGAAGGCGCGGCGGGGCACCCTCACCACGCCCGGGACGACCCGCCCCTCGATCCGCGCCTCGACGAACAAGCCCGGCAGGGGCGCGTCGGGGGCGGTCCCGTCGAGACGCGCGACGACGACGACGGTGCGGTCGTCGCGGCGGATCTCGCCCTCGCTGCGGTCGAGCACGGCCCGCCAGGCCCGGCCGCGGTCGCCGGGGTCGCTCAGCTCGACCTCCTGCCCTTCGATCTCGAGAAAGGCGACGTCCTGCCGCGACACGGGAAGCCGCACCTCCAGGGGCGTGAGGGCGTAGAATTCGGCGAGCGGCTCGCCCTTGCCGACCCGGCTGCCGAGGTCGGCCAGCTTCGCGCGGACGCGTCCGTCGTAGGGCGCCCGCAGCTTGGTGCGCTCGAGATCCTTCTCCGCCCGGGCCAGCGCGGCGGCGGCGGCCTCGACCCGGGCCCGGGCCGCCTCCAGATGGGGAATGCGGAGGACGAGCTCGCTCGGCGCCTGTCCCGGCGAACCGAGCCGGCCCCAGTCGCGCTCGGCCTGACGGGCGCGCATCTCCTCTTCGGCGAGGAGCAGCTTCGCCTCGGCGAGAGTCGAGCGGGACTGGGCCGCTGCCGCGAGGTAGTCCGACGGATCGATTTCGAGCAGGACTTCGCCCTTTTCGAAGACGCCGCCCGCCTCGAGCTGCGGCGAGACGGAGACGACAAGCCCCTCGACCTCGGCGGCGGCGCGCGTCACCGTGACCGGCTCGACCACGCCTTGGGCCGCGATCCTCACCGCAAGATCCGCCTTTCTCGCCGTGACCGTCTCGACCTCCTGGAGCGGGCGCGGCGGATTCGAGGGCAGAGGCGTGCTTCTCAGCCCCGCGAGCAGCGCGAACATCGCGACGCCCGAGAACAGGATCGCTCCGGCGATGGCCGCGATGTCCTCGCCGCCTCGAGCCTGATC
>CAYMMC010000450.1:2754-3340 GCA_964391125.1 uncultured Akkermansia sp. | reverse complement strand
GACGTAGGCGAGCGCCGCGTAGGCGAGGCCGGTGGTGATGGTGCAGCCGGCGGCGAGACCGTCGAGGCCGGCGGTGAGGTTGACCGCGTTCGACGCGCCGACGATGACGAGGGGCAGGAAGACGAGCGTGAAGAGGCCCATGTCCTCGACGATGGGATACTTCACCGAGGGGAGGAAGAGCTGGCGGACGTAGGCCGAAGTCTCGGGGAGGAAGTAGAGGTAGCCGACCGCCGCGACCGCGATGGCGAACTGCACCACCAGCTTGACCCGGCCGCTGACGCCCTTCGAGTTCTTCTTCGCCACCTTCCGGTAGTCGTCGAAGAAGCCGAGCAGGCCCATGCCGATGGTGACGAAGACGAGGGCTTGGACGAAGGGGTTCTCCAAGCGCGCCCAGAGCAGGGTCGCCACGAGGACCGATCCGACGATGAGAATGCCCCCCATGGTGGGCGTGCCCGTCTTGATGCCGTGGAGCTCGGCGAGGCGGTGGACCTCCTCCTTGGTGCGGATGGGCTGGCCGATCTTCAGCGAGGTCAGCTTGAGGATGACGCGGTTGCCGAGCAGCACCGAAAGCAGGAAGGCCGTCAGC
>CAYMMC010000450.1:0-2744 GCA_964391125.1 uncultured Akkermansia sp. | reverse complement strand
GTCAGCGCCGCCCCCGCCGCGCGGACGGTCTGGTACTGGAAGACGTTGAGGAGCTCGAGGAATTCGTTCTCGTCTTTCAGCAGATGGAGGTAGTAGAGCATGGCGTGGTCAGACGGGATCGGCGAAGGCGGCGATGACGCGCTCCATTCCGGCGGAGCGGCTGCCCTTGACGAGGACGAGGTCGCCGGGCGCGAGAATTTCGCCGAGGAAGGCGGCGGCCTCCTCGTGCGTGGGGAAATTGCGGTTCTCGAGCAGGCTGCCGGCGCGCTCGTTGATGCGGGCCGCGCGCTCGCCGACGGTGACGAGGAAGTCGATGCCATTTTCCGCGACGCTCTCGCCGAGGCGGAGGTGCTCCGCCTCCTCGTGCTCGCCCAGCTCGCCCATGAAACCCAGCACGGCGACGCGGCGGCCGACGACGGAGGCGGCGCGGAGAGTCCGCAGGGCCGCCCGCATGGAGTCGGGGTTGGCGTTGTAGCTGTCGTCGAGGAAGGCGACGCCCTTGACCGTCCTCTCCTCGAGCCGCCCCCCGGTGAGGCGCACGCTGGCGAGCGCCTCCGCCACCTCGGCGGCGGCGATGCCGCGGCGGAGGCCGACGGCGGCGGCGAGGAGCGCGTTCATGACCATGTGCTCGCCGCGCACGGGAAGGACGACCGGCACGGTGTCGGCAAGCTCGGAGACGAGGTCGAAGCGCATCCGCCCATCGCCGTCGGCCACGAGGTTCTCCGCCCGCACCATTCCCTCGCCGATGCCCACCGGCACCATCTCGCAGCGGACGCGGTCCCTGACGAAGCCATGGAAATCGTCCTTCGCCGGCATGGCGCAGAATCCACCCGCCGGAACGGCCTCGGCCAGGGCGGCCTTTTCCTCCGCGATCGCCTCGCGCGAGCCCAGGTGCTCGATGTGCGCGGTTCCGACCGCCGTCACCACTGCGGCGTCGGGCAGGGCGATGTCGGCCAGGGCGCCGATTTCGCCGGGGTGGTTCATGCCCATCTCCCAGACGCCGTAGCGCTCCTCCCCGTCCCCGGCGAGGATCGTCAGGGGCAGGCCGATGTGGTTGTTGAAGTTGCCCGCCGTGGCGCCCACCTTCCCGCCCCGGGCGAGAACGGCGGAGAGGAAGTCCTTGGTCGAGGTCTTGCCGTTGCTGCCGGTGACGCCGACGACGAAGAGACCGGGGGAATCCTTGCGGTGGCGGTAGGCGAGCGTCTGCAGGGCCTTGAGGGTGTCCTTCACCCGGATGATCCCGCCCCGGTAGGATTCCGTCTCCAAAGGCAGGGCGCTCAGCAGCATCGCGCCCGCGCCGGAGGCGGCGACGTCCCCGAGGAACTTGTGGCCGTCGAAGCGATCCCCTTTCAGCGCGACGAAGAGGTCCCCCTCCCCGACCTTGCGGGAGTCGGTCGAGATCCTGTCCGCCGTCGCCGCCGGCACGCCCTGGATGAGGGCGCCGTCGACCCATTCGGCGATCTGGAAGAGGGAAAGCCGCTTCATGCCACGCCTCCTTCCGCCTTGCGATGGACGAAGCCCGACGCGACCTTGCGGTCGTCGAAGTCGTGGCGGACGCCGCCGATCTCCTGGTAGGTCTCGTGCCCCTTCCCCGCGATCAGGACGATGTCGCGCTCGCCGGCGAGGTTGATGGCCCGGCGGATCGCCTCGCGCCGGTCCTCGATGGTCTCGTGCCCGCCGCGGAGGAAGCCTTTGGCCGCCCCGGCGAGGATGCGCCGGGGATCCTCGCCGCGCGGGTTGTCGGAGGTCAGGATGCAGAGATCGCTCCCCGCCTCCGCCGCCGCGGCCATGAGGGGGCGCTTCGAAGGGTCGCGGTCGCCCCCGCAGCCGAAGACGGTGACGATCCGGTTGGGGTTGAGGGCCTTCAGGGTCGAGAGCACGTTCGCGAGCGCGTCGGGCGTGTGGGCGTAGTCCACGAAGACCCGGTAGTTCGTCTGGCGCCCCCCCACCGCCTCGAGCCTTCCCGGCACCTGCGGGGCCTCGGCCATCTTCGCGACGACTTCGCGCAGATTCAGCCCGATGGCCCAGGCCGAGGCGATCGCGGCGACGGCGTTGGAGACGTTGAAGGCGCCGATCAAGGGAATGCGCACGAGGAACTGCCGCTCGCGGAAGGAGAGCTTGAACTGCGTTCCGTTGAAGTCCGAGCGGATCTCCCCCGCCCGGAAGTCGGCGTTGGCGCCGCGTCCGTAGGTGATCCGGCGGAGACGCTCGAAGCGGTGCTTCATCAGCTGGTCGCCATAGGCGTCGTCTAGGTTGATGATCGCGGTGCCCTCCTTCGTCGTCTCCGCATCCATCTGCTCGAAGAGCAGGCGCTTCGCGGCGAAGTAGCCCTCCATCGTGCGGTGGTAGTCGAGATGGTCCTGCGTCAGATTCGTGAAGACCCCCACGTCGAAGGCGACCCCGGCGACGCGATGCTGGACGAGACCGTGCGAGGACACCTCCATCGCCACGCCGCGGCAGTCCGCGTCCGCCATCTCGCGCAGCAGGCGCTGCACCTCGGGCGACTCGGGCGTCGTGCGCGAGGCGGCGGCGAGCTGGTCGCCGGTCGAATAGTGGATCGTGCCCATCAGCCCGGCCCGGCGCAGGATGGACTGCATCAGGTGATGGACGAGAAAGGCCGTGGTCGTCTTTCCGTTGGTGCCGGTGACGCCGACGACGGGAAAGCGCAGGCTGGGATGTCCCTCGAAATTCGCCGCCGCCTTCGCCATGGCGGCGCGGGCGTCGCCGACCTGCAGCCAGGTCGC
>CAYMMC010000449.1:0-3355 GCA_964391125.1 uncultured Akkermansia sp. | reverse complement strand
GGGGGCGGGGATAGAGCTTGAAGAAGATCCAGCCCATGTGCGCCCAGAAGAAGCCGCGGGAGATGCTGTAGGGGTCGTCGTGCTCGTCGTCGACGTGCTTGTGGTGCTGGCGGTGGTCGGAGGCCCAATCGAGCGCGGAATCCTCGAAGGCGGCGGCCCCGAAGAGCAGGGTGGCCAGCTTCACGCTTCGCCCCGCCTTGAACGCCTTGTGGGCGAAGAGGCGGTGGTATCCGAGAGTGATGCTCATCCCCGTGGCCGCGAAGAGGGCGAGGAAGAGGGCCACCTGGAACCAGTCCAGCCCGAAGTGGACGATGTAGAGGGGGACGCCGATTAGAGCGACGAAGAAGGTGACGATGAGGAAGGCGCTGGTGAACCAGTTGATCCGGTCGAAGGGGAATTTTGGAATCATTTGGGCGTGTGAGAGGCGGATGGGCACGTCGGAAGGGAGGGCGGCGAAGCGAACTCCGGGCCGACGGGGCGCAAAGGGGCAAAGGCGGGCGCCGGATTCCCGCAAGGAGGCGAATCAAAGGCTGCGGTAGCGCTTGCCACCGCCCCGGTCGTCGCGGTCTCCGCGATCCCGGTAGTCTCCACGGTCGCCGCGGTGGTCTCCGCGATCGCCATAATCGCGATCGCGATACCGGTTGCCGCCGCTGCGGCGATCATGGCCGCCTCCGCCACCTCCGCCGTATCCACCACCACGGGGGGGGCGACCTCCGCCTCCTCCGGGGGAGCGGCGTTCTTCGGCTTCGCGCACGCGCAGGTTGCGGCCGTCGAGTTCGGCGCCGTCGAGCTGGGCCACGGCGGCTTCGCCGGCGTCGCGGCTGGAAAGGGTGACGAAGGCGAATCCGCGCGGACGACCCGTGTCACGGTCGATCGGCATGTGCAGATCGAGAATGGGATCGAAGGGACTGAGGAATTCGCGGAGTTCGACCTCCGAGGTGTCGTAGGACAGATTGCCAATATACAATTTCATCGATTCTAAACCAGTTGTCGGCCCTCAGGAATCCAATCGGCCTTTCCTCTGTCCGGGAAACGCGCGGTGACCGTGGTCAGAATCGAATTGCCGGGGAGTATGCATCGAGGCCCAGGAGGGAACCGTGTCAAGGGTGGCTCACTTTTAAGAAAAACCAACCATCTTTCCAAGAAAAATCGCGTAATGGCGCAAGGAAAAGCGCATGGAGGGGCTTTCGGGGTGCGTTTCAGGACGTTTCGCAGCGGGTGCGCTCGCCGTCGACGAGGCGGAGAATGCCTCGGGGGTTGAGGTTCTGCAACTCCATGGGGAGCCGGGCGTCGGGCCAGTCCTGGTAGCAGACGGGACGGGCGAAGCGGTGGATCGCGCGCGTGCCGATGCTGGTGAAGTGCGGATGGGTCGTGGCGGGGTAGGGGCCGCCGTGGTGGATGGCGTGGCAGATCTCCAGCCCCACGGGGTAGCCGTTGAAGATCAGCCGCCCCGCCTTGCGCCGCAGAACGTCGATCAGGTCGCGATGCTCGGCGAGATCCTCTTCGGTGCCGTGGACCGTGGCGCTGAGCGAGCCTTCGAGCCGTTCGGCGACGGCGACGAAATCGGCGGGGTCGGCGCAGGAGACGAGCGTGGAGACGGGGCCGAAGAGCTCGTCGAGGAGGGTCGGATCGGCCAGCAGACCCTCTCGGGTCGTGGCGAAAAGGTAGGCGGCGGCCTCCGCCCGGGCGGGGTCGGGCGCGGCTTGGGAGCTGCCGAGCAGTTCCAGGCCCCCGCGCCCGAGGCGTTCGGCGATGCCTTCGGCGTAGGCGGCGTGGATGCCGGCGTGGAGCATCGTGGCGGGTGCGAACCCGGCGACTTGACGGCGGGCGAGGTCGCGGAAGGTCCGCCAGTCCTCCGACTCCAGTCCGAGGACAAGGCCGGGATTGGTGCAGAACTGACCGACCCCGGCGGTGAGGGCGGCGGCGAAGCCCTTGGCGATGCTCTCGGTCCGGGACTTCAGAGCGCCGGGGAGGAGGAAGACGGGATTGATGCTGCCCATCTCGGCGTAGAAGGGGATGGGGACGGGGCGGGAGTTGGCCGCGTCGAAGAGGGCGCGGCCCCCGGCGAGGGAGCCGGTGAAGGCGGCGGCGGCGAGACCGGGATGCCGCACGAGGCGGGTCCCGGTATCATGGCTGCGTCCGTGGATCAGCGAAAAGACGCCGTCGGGCATCTGCGTCGCGGCGGCGGCGCGCTGGATGGCGCGGGCGGCGAGCTCGCAGGTGCCGGGATGGGCAGGATGGGCCTTGACGACCACGGGACAGCCCGCGGCCAGGGCGGAGACCGTGTCGACGCCGAGCACGGAGATGGCGATGGGAAAGTTGCTGGCCCCGAAGACGGCGACGGGCCCGACCGGCTCGAGCATGGAGCGGACATCGGGCTTGGGGAGGGGCTGGCGCCGGGGATCGGCGAGGTCGATGCGGGCGTCCACCCAGGAGCCTTCCCGGATCCAGGCGGCGAACTGGCGCGTGTGGGTGACGACGCGGTCCCGTTCGGCGGCGCAGCGGGTGGGGGGATGGGCGGTCTCGGCGGCGGCGCGTTCGAGGAGCTCGTCGCCGAGGGCGAGAACCTCCTTGGCGATGGCCTCGAGGAAGTCGGCGCGAGCCTCGGGGAGAAGACGTCGGAAGGGGGAGAAGGCACCGCTGGCGAGGGCGACCGCCTCGTCGACCTCGGCGGGGGCGGCCTCGTGGAAGGCGGGTTCGAGATCGGTCCCGAGGGCGGGGTTGCGGGCGAAGAAGGTGTCGGGCGATTCCGCCGATTCGCGGGAGCCGAGGAGTTGATGGCCGGTCAGGGGGGGCATGGGATGTCGACGCTCATGATCGGAGAGTTCACCGGGAAGCGCAAGGCCGTGCTGAACCGGACCGCCGTGCGCTTGGATCGGTCGAAACATCGCGTCTTCCGGACACGGGTTCCCGCTCCCGCCTGGTTCCGGATTGGAAAGCGCAAGTCTTATGGATTGCCTTCTCAGGAAATCCATGGCCAGGGGGCTGTTGAGAAACCTCATGATAAAAAACGGCGAGTTCTTTTCGCGTCTGGCGAGGCGCGACGAAGGAGTGGAGCGGGCTCCGCAAGCAGACCGTCGAACTCGTCTTAGGCATCATCGGGGAGGCACTTGGCTTTTGGCGTTTCCTGTAGAAAGCGGAACTGGAATGGACGCCGATGAGCGCCAGTTACAACCTCAAGCGCCTCTTCAAGCTCGGAATGGCGATCAAAGTCGGGTAAAACACCTTCCGACGTCGCTCCCAACGTTCTGCCGCGGCGCCAACGAACGTGGAATGCAGGCGACTATCCCTGCGATCGACCGCAAAGTGGAGGGCGAGGCGAGGGCCGCGAGACGCGCCCGTTGGAGGGGCGGGT
>CAYMMC010000448.1:0-3356 GCA_964391125.1 uncultured Akkermansia sp. | reverse complement strand
GGCCCGCGACCGTCCCGCGCCCCGGGCGAGACGATCTTCGACGCGGCGATGAACCGCGCCACCAGGGCGATGATGGAGACCAGGACGGTGGCGGACCTGAAGCGCCGCCTGGCGGATCTCTACGCGGCGCCCTACGCCGTGCCGGTGCGCAAGACGGTGGACTGGCTGCTGCGCCAGGCGGTGCCGCTGCAGCGCCTCGACGCGGAGACCAACGCGACGATGCGCGAGATGGCCATCAAGCAGGCCTTCGGGCAGCAGGCGTCCAAGGACGTGCTGCGGTCCCTGTCGAAGCAGGCCCGCTTCAGCGACCTGGCCTGGCCGAAGCAATACGCCCACGACATGGGCGGCTCCAATCTTCGTGCCTCCGTTTTATCGGAGGTGTCTGATTGCCCGTGGACAGAAGTCCTTCTCCGTCCATAGTTGCCGCCGCGTGAACTACCGGGAATCCATCGACTGGCTCTACGGCACCCAGGCCTTCGGGATCAAGCTCGGCCTCGAGAACGCCCGGCGCCTGGTCTCTTCGCTCGGCGTCGCCCCCGACCGGCCCGGCCCCGCGATCCTCCACGTCGCAGGCACCAACGGGAAGGGTTCGGTCTGCGCCGTGACCGAGCGCATCCTCCGCGACGCCGGGGTCAGAACGGGCCTCTTCACATCGCCCCACCTCCTCACCTATCGCGAACGCATCCGGGTGAACGGGGCCATGATCGGCGAAGACGCCGTCGCCGAGGGTCTCGCCGAAATCCGCGAACGCATCCCTGCGCACGATGCGCATCCCACCTTCTTCGAGATCAGCCTCGCCCTGGCCATCGGGCACTTCGTCCGCCAAGGCTGCGAGGTCGTCGTCCTCGAAACCGGCATGGGGGGACGCCTCGACGCCACCAACGCGCTCCGGTCCGACTTGAGCGTCATCACTTCGGTCGCCCTCGACCACCAGCAATGGCTCGGCGGAACCATCCGCGAGATCGCCTCCGAGAAGGCGGGGATCCTGAGGCGCGGCGTGCCCGTCGTCGTCGGCGAGCTCCATCCCGAAGCCCGCGACGTCGTCGGACGCCGCGCCCTCGAACTGGGCATCCCCTGCGTCGAGGCCCACCCCCTGCCCGAGCACTGGACCGTGGGGCTGAAGGGCCCCCACCAGCGAGAGAACGCCGCGCTCGCCGTCGAGGCGGCCTGCCGGCTCGACGGCGAGCGGCTCACCGAGGAGGGCATCCGCCGCTCCGTCGCCGCGGCAGGGTGGCCTGGACGCTTCCAGGTTTTGGACGACGGTCTCGTCCTCGACGGCGCCCACAACCCCGCCGCCGCCGCCGTGCTGCGCCGGACCTGGGAGGCGGAGTTCCCCGGCGAGAAGGCCCATCTCGTCTTCGGCGCGGTCGAGTCGAAGGACGTCGCCGGCATTTTCGTCGAGCTGCTCCCCATCCTCGCCTCGGTCGATTTCGTTCCGGTGAAGTCGGAGCGCCGCCTCGCCGTCTCGGAGATGAAGGAGGCCCTAGTCGCCGCCGGGGGCGCCCGCCTGCCCCAGGGCGACGCCGCGGCGCTGCCCGAAGCCCTCGCCCTGGCTCGACGGCGCGGCGGGAGAAGCCTCGTCGCCGGATCGCTCTTCCTCGTCGGCGAGGCGCTCGGGCATCTGCACGGCGAGCGCTACGAGGCGAGCCTGCAGTGATCCGCCGGACGCATCCGGGGCAGGGCTCCCGTCATCCGCCGCAACGATCCGAGGATCCTCGGACGCCTCCTTTCGCGCTTGCGGGATTCCGGCGCTTCCGCTACGATGCCCGCCAAGTCCGGATCCCCCGGCGTCGATCGTTCAGCCCCAAAGCCGATTCCATGAGCCCGAACCGCCCGATCCAGCTCCTCGTCCTCGCTCTCGCCGCCCTTGTCCTTTCTCCGGCGGCGGCGCAGGCGGGCCGCTTCCACCGCTGCGAATGCGTCGACGACTACAAGCCGGCCAAGAACGTCCTGAAGCTGTGGACCTGGCCCGTCAAGACGGAGTGGGAGCAGCGCCACCACTGCCTGCCATGCGGTCGCAAGGTGCCCTACAAGGTGAAGGTCGTCACCTACCGCGAGCGCTACACCGACGGGACCCAGCGCACTTGGAAATGCGTCGTGGCGGGATCCGAGGTCTCGCTGGGGAAGTAGGGCGATACGTCCTCTTCCGGCCGCCTTTCAAGCCCCTCCGACGACAAGCGGCCACGCCCCGAACTGCCGGGCGACGGCGGCGAAGCTGAGGGATTTCGCCGCGATGCGCTGCGACTTCTGGATCGCGGCCAGATATTCCTCGTCGTCGTGGAGAACGCGCTCGATGCGCTCGAAGACGTTCTTCATCCGGATGGTGCCGTCGTCGCTGAACTCGGGAAAGGCCATCTTCTCGATCGTGGAGTTGCCGCCGGAGCAGATCGTCCGGGCGAGGAGGCAGTCCCCCGCCACTTGGCCGGGCACGGTGCTCCGGTCCATCTGGTAGACGAAGCGGTGCGAGGAGAGCAGCCGCATGTAGTCCGGATACGGCAGGGTCGTCTCGCTGATCTGGAGGCAGCCGGGCGGAAAGGTGTCGGCGAGCGAGCGGAGGATGCGTCCGCCCTTGGTCTTGTCGGAGTTGATCACCGTGACCCTTGGAATGTCGAGTTCGTAGGCGAGGGCGGCGGCCCGGGCGACCGCCTGGATGTGGTTCCGGGACTCGGTCCTGAATTCGCGCGTCCCGATGAGGATGCCGCAGCGCTCCTCGATGGGGCTGGAAAAATTCCAGGAGGGGAAATCGACCGGATAGGGCGTGGGAATGAATTTCAGCTTCCTCCAGAATTCCTCCTGTCGGATCGCGCCGATTCTCGGGGGCCAGGCCAGCGTCGGCGAGAGGATGCCGTCGGCCAGCTCGAGGATCCCTGCGTAGGCGCGCAGCGCCCGGGACGAGTTGAGCTGCCGCGAGACTTGGTTGTGCCCGCATTCCTTCCACGCGACGAGCACCCGCATGCCGGCTTGTTTGAGCCGCTTCACCGCCGCGAGGCTGATCCAGACGCGCCGTCGGATGAGGACGAGCACGGCGTCGTAGCGGTCGCGCTCGTCGAGGACGCGGTCGACGGAGTCGTTGAAGGTGCCGTAGGTCGCCGCCGCGTAGGCGTGGAAGTTGACCGGGGCATGGACCTGCCGGTCGTAGTCCCCAGGGCCGTTGGCGTAGTCGAGATGGGGATCGCGTCCCTTCGGATTGAGGACGGCAAGGCAGACGGGTGACTGGTGGAGGATGGCCATCGGCACGCGGAAGCCCTCTCGATGGGAGGGGACGGGAGGGAGCCAACCGCCTGGGGACGGGATGGTGCGCGATACTGGATTTGAACCAGTGACCCCCACCGTGTCAAGGTGATGCTCTACCCCTG
>CAYMMC010000447.1:0-3365 GCA_964391125.1 uncultured Akkermansia sp. | reverse complement strand
GACTGCACCGGCCTCCGGTCGTGGCAGACCGGTGCATGGGCTGGAAGCCCATGCCGCTGCCAAGGCCGCCGCAGCTTCCTTTGTTGCGCCAGAAACGGTCGTTAATCCGTCTCAAACGCCGCCGCCCCGGGATCGCGTTCGATTTCCCCGGCGACCCGGAAGCCCTCGCGGTCCAGCAGGAAGATCTCCAGGCTCACCGGAAAGGCGGCGCGCCGATACTCCTCGACGAGGGCCGGGCCGAACTCGGCGAGCGTCCCTCCCGTCGCGGGAAAGAGGTAGATGCGGTTCCTCTCCAGCAGGACGACGTGGATGCGGTCGCCGAGCGTCTCGCGAAAGCGTTCGTGCAGCTTGGGCGAGAGGAGGACGCTGGTGAGGAAGGGGTCTTCGTCCGCGACGACGGCGTAGAGCGCCACCCCGCGATGGTCCCGCACCAGCTTCGGCTCGATCCTGTCCGCGATGCCGTCGGCGAGGGCGCGGGCCCCGGGGAGGAAGCGCTCCCAGTCGAGACCGCGCTCCTCCCAGGCCTTCTTCGTGAAGGGCCGCACCCCGAAATCCCATTCGTGGTGCGCCGCCATCCGGGTCCTCCGCGCCCCCTCCAGCGGTCCGACGATCTCGAAATCCTCGAAGGCGCCGCCGAAGACCACCCCCATGCGGCGTTCGGGCGCGGCCCCGTTTTGGCGCGCTTCCTGCGCCAGCAGGGGGGCGGCCGCGAGGGCGAGGAGGAGAAGGGCGGTTTGAAATCCAGTTGCCATCCGGCGAGGGAAGGGGTTCGATGCGGCCAGAAAGCTAAACGCGGATGATTACATTTCTAGAAGGAACGCTCGAGGAAAGCTGGCCCGGACGGGTCGTCGTCAACGTCGGCGGAGTCGGCTACGAGGTGCTCGTTCCCCTCTTCGGCGACGAGCGCTTCGGCCAGGCCGGGGAGCGGGCCCGGATCCTGACCCATCACCACATCCGCGAACAGGAGCAGACTCTCTACGGCTTCCCCGACGAGGACGCCCGAGACCTCTTCCGCCTCCTCATCCACCACGTCTCCGGGGTGGGGCCGAAGGTCGCGATGTCGATCCTCAGCGGCATGGCCGCCTCCGACTTCAAGGAGGCCGTGGTGCGGGGCGACATCGCCACGATCTCGAAGATCCGCGGACTGGGGAAGAAGACGGCGGAGCGCATCGTGCTGGAGCTCGGCGACAAGGTCGGCGTGAAGGACGCCTGGCAGGCCCAGTCGGCCCGCGCCACCCTGGCCCCGGAGGCGGCGGCGAAGAACGACGCCCTGCTCGCCTTGATCTCGCTGGGCTACAAGCAGACGGAGGCGCAGAAGGCGATCGAGAAGCTGCCCGTCGATCTGATGAAGCCGGATGAAATGTTGCGGGCGGCGCTGCGACTATTGCAGGGATGAGCTTGCCCCCTCCTTCGATGACGGACTGGAACCGAAAAGCCGAGCGCGTCCGCGCCGCCCTGCCCGAGGGCGGGCTGTTCGCGGAGAAGGAATGGCGCCTCTCGCCCGAGCCCTTCGTCCTCAGCCGCGCCGAGGTCCGGCAGCTCGAGGCGCTCGGCCCGCTTCTGCTCCGGTTCCAGAGGGCTTGCGACCTCATTCACCGGCGCAGCCGGGGCGGCAGCCTGCCCGCCTGGGTCGCGGACTACCTCGACCGGGGCAAGCCGGAGGAGCTCCTCGAAACCGGACTCGCCGGCCCCGCCATCGGGGAGACGCCCCGCGTCATCCGCCCCGACCTCATCCTCACGGCGGAAGGCTTCTCGGCGGTCGAGCTCGATTCGGTCCCTGGCGGGATCGGCCTCACCGCCTGGCTCGGCGAGGTCTATGCCGCCCTCGACTCCTCGCACCGTCTCGTCGGCGGCGCCCGAGGGATGATCGACGGCTTCGCCTCCATCGTCGACGGCGGCGCCGACATTCTCGTGTCGCAGGAGGCGGAGGGCTATCGCCCCGAGATGGAATGGCTCGCGGAGCGCCTCCCCGGCCGCTGGCGGGTCGAGGACGCCGAGAGCTACGCCTTGGGCGACCGGGCGGTCTACCGTTTCTTCGAGCTCTTCGACCTGCCCAACCTGCCCGCCGCGCCGGAATGGATGGCCGCCGCCGCGGAGGGGCGGATGAGGGTCACCGCGCCCTTCAAGCCCTGGCTCGAGGAGAAGCTCTGGTCCGCCCTGCTCTGGTCGCATCCCCTTCGCGAGGTGTGGTGGCGCGAGCTGCGGGAGGCGAACTGGAAGCGGCTTCGGAAGCTCTTCCCGCAGAGCTGGGTCGTCGATCCGGCCGAGGTGCCGCACCACGCCGTCATCCCCGGATTGGAGATCGGGAGCTTCGCCGAGCTGAAGACCTTCACGCAGAAGGAGCGCCAGCTCGTCCTGAAGCTGAGCGGCTTCGACGAGCGCGCCTGGGGCGCCCGCAGCGTCACCGTGGGACAGGACGTCTCGCAGGCGGAATGGGGCGAGGCCGTCGACGCCGCCATCGCCGCCTTCCCGCATTCGCCCTACGTCCTCCAGCGCTTCCACGCCGGACGCCTCGTCACCCACCCCTGGTGGAACGAGGAGACCGGCCGGATCGAGCAGATGCAGGGACGGGTCCGCCTCTGTCCCTACTACTTCGTCTCCGCCTCGGACAAGCGAGTCTCCCTCGGCGGCGCCCTGGCCACGATCTGCCCCGCCGACAAAAAGATCCTCCACGGAATGAGGGACGCGATCCTCGTGCCCTGCCGCATCGGCGAGCAAGGGGCTCCCGGGAAATTTTGAAATCCCCCCTCGGCACCGCGCCGGCCTGCATGGGTTTTATCAAATTTGAAAATAAATAACCCTTTATTTTAAAAGAACTCGAAGGGACCCTTGCGTTTTTGCGTATCAAGCGTAATAGTTTTGCGCCTTCGGATTCCGGTTCGGGGCACGACCCTCGATTTTGTCTAATCCCTCACCTCGCTCGGTCGTCCGCTATCGATGGCGGGCGCGTCGCGGAGACACGACCAGTGCCGAACCCCACCCAGAGGCGAAAGTGAAAAAGATCAAGTTCACCTGTCCGCATTGCGCGGCAAAGCTACGTGTCCCCACCCATTTGGCCGGAGTCTCCGCGCCATGTCCGAAGTGCGGAGCGACCATCACTGCTCCTTCGGACATCACGATAGCGGTCGCCGATGCGCCGGTCGCCCGCCGTCCGGCGCCGGCTCCCGCCTCCGCAGCGGCGCCGGCGCAACGGCAGCCTGCGCCGTCCCATGCCCCGGGCGCCTCCACGGCGGTGCTCGAAGCGCCGTCGGTCCCCGCCCCGGTCCGGGAGACCCGTCCGCAGGCCGGTTCCGTCCCGTCCCCGGCGGGCGGGCCGCCAGCTCCGGCGCCGGCCTTTATCGCGCCGCCCCCTCCGTCCGCCAGCC
>CAYMMC010000446.1:0-3387 GCA_964391125.1 uncultured Akkermansia sp. | reverse complement strand
AGCCAGGCCTCCCGCGCCGACGCCGTCATCGGCGTGGTCGCGTTGTGGTCGAAGTATCCCCGCGCCGCCTCGCCGATCATCACAGAATGGGGCTGAAGAGCCGGGAGAGCTGGACCAGCATGCGGAACGAGAGCGGGCGGTCCGCATAGTCCGAGGCGCCGACCTCGACGCAGCGGGCGAAATCGACCTCCAGCATCGAGGCCGTCTGCTCCGCGAAGTCCCGGCACAGGACCACCGCGGTGACCTCGAAATTCAGCCGCATGGAGCGGTTGTCGAGGTTCGCCGTGCCGACGGCGGCGAACTGGTCGTCGACGACGAGCACCTTCTGATGGAGGAAGCCCTCGACGTAGCGGAAGATCCGCACCCCCGCCGCCTCCATCTCGCCGAGGCAGGCGAAGGTCGCCAACCAGGGCACGTACTTGTCCGGCTTGCCGGGAATCATGACCCTGACGTCCACCCCGCGCAGCGCCGCCATCTGCAGGGCCGAGCGGACCGACTCGTCGATGACGAAGTAGGGCGAGGCGATCCAGAAGCGGCGCTTCGCCCGGGTGATCGCGTTGAGGAAGAAGATCGTCCCCCCTCGATCGCCCCGACCGGCCCCGTCGGCAGGGTCAGCACGACGGACCGCCCGCCGCCGCATCCCGATCCGTCGGGCGGGGTCACCGTGGTCCAGTTCAGTTCCGGCACCTGGCGGGTCGCCCAGTAGTAGTCGGCGAGGAAGACCATCTGCAGCGAGAGCACCGAGGGCCCCACGAGCTGCACGTGGGTGTCGCGCCAGGCCCCGTAGTGCTTCGACAATCCCAAGTACTCGTCGCCGACGTTGTGCCCCCCGACGAAGCCCACCCTCCCGTCGACGACGACGATCTTGCGGTGGTTCCGGAAGTTCACCTGGAAGCGGTTGCTCGGCCCCTGGGTCGAATGGAAAGGCCGGGCCTCCACCCCGGCCTCGCGCAGGGAGCGCACGTAGCGCTTCGGGAGCTTGTGGCTGCCGATCTCGTCGTAGACGAAATAGACCCGCACCCCCTCCCGCGCCTTGCGCTCGAGGCATTCGCGGAAGCGCGTGCCGAGGCCGTCGTCCTTCACGATGAAGAACTGCACCAGCAGGTAGCTCTCCGCCGCCTCCATCGCCGCGAAGATCGCCTCGAAGGTCTGCTCCCCGTCGATCAGCAGGCAGACTTCGTTGCCCTTGGTGAAGCGCTGCCTGCTCAGGCGCTCCAGCACGCTCCCGTAGCGGACCTCGTCGCCCTCGAGCGAGGCGAGATGGGGGGCCATCGCCGCCATGTGCTCCTGGTAGTCCTCCCTGTGGGTCTCGATAGCCTTGTCGAGGCGCTCCATGTAGCCTTTGAAGCGTCTCCGCCCCAGAATCCAGTAGAGCGGCACCGCCACGAAGGGCAGGGCCAGCACCGCCATGGACCAGCCCCAGGCCCCCGTCGCGGAACGGGTCTTCATCACGATGTTTCCGATCGTGATCACGGCGAAGATCTCCCAGACGAGGAGGACCAGGCCGCCGACCACGGCCTTCTCTGACATCTGCTCAAACATCTCTCGGGACGAAGCGCTCGATTTTCTCGAGAAGGTTCTCGAAGGGGTAGATCGGCTTTTCCTGGAAG
Organism: uncultured Akkermansia sp.; assembly: GCA_964391125.1. GTDB lineage: Bacteria > Verrucomicrobiota > Verrucomicrobiia > Verrucomicrobiales > DEV007 > Arctic95D-9. The sequence goes on along the minus strand of CAYMMC010000446.1, from coordinate 1,777 downwards.
TCGTCGCAGCCCGCCGCCGCGATGCGCTCGTGGTGGTGGGCCATGGTGTGGGCGGTGAGGGCGATCACGGGGATGCCCGCCGTGGCCGGATCGGCCTTGAGCCGGCGCGTCGCCTCCAGCCCCGCGTTGGGATCCGGCGGATCCTCCGGACCGGGCGGCAGCTCCAGGTCCATCAGGATCAGCTCCGGCCGATCCTCCCCGGCGCGGGCGACCGCAGTCTCGCCGTCCGTCGCCACGGAGAGGACGTGCCCGTGGTGCTGGAGCAGCCGGGAGAGCAGCGCGATGTTGTCCTCGTCGTCTTCCACCAGAAGAATCTTCGCCATAATCGATTGATTTCCAAGACCTTTAAACGCCGGACCCACGCACCGGCAAAGAAAATCGCATTTTTTGCCAAAAACTTCGAACGAATTCCGTCCTGGGGAATCAAACCCATCAGTAACAGTTGTGAGGCCGGAAGGACTCCTCCTTACGAGCAGCGCGGCAGTTACTGTCAAAAACAAGCGGTTCCTTGCAGGGTCCACCCGGTCGGTGGGCCCTGCATCGTTTTTGGGCCCGTCGCCGCCAATGGCGAGGACAGGCCGGAATGGTGCGAAGGGGCAAGGGAATCGTCCCGGCACCCCCATCCCGGCGGGACCGCCGACGCCTCCGGCGCCTTGGGAGGCGCGGAACGGGGCGACCACGGAGGGCCGGAGGCGCGGCGGAAAGGAGAACCCCGGGAAAAAAACACGGACGCGGCGAAACCGATTGGAGCATTTCATGCGCCGTCTTCGAAAAGCGGAGCACGCCCACGATGGGCGGAGGCTCCGGCGATGTCAACGCCCCCGCCTCCCGTGGTCGCGGACTTGTTGCCTCGGGCCGACCATCCGACGACCCGCAGCGCGGCCGCTTCGGAGCACTTCGCCAGTTTTGCGCATTTCGAGGAGGCGGGCTTGTCCTCGAATCCGTCGAGAACCATCCCAGCTGGTCGGTCACATCGAGGCCATCGCATTGTCCGCGCCTGGGCTGGAGATCGCATTCCTTCCGCTCGGCTTCGATCTGCGAGAACAGCCGGCAGAAGCGCTGCGTCGCCCGTCCGATCCGTCCGTTGCGCGGCGATCGAGGCACCAATCCTCCCATCTCCGCTTGCACCCCCGGCCCTCCTCCACTCCTCCACTCCTCTACTTCCCCTCCGAAACCTTGAACCTGAAACCTTAAACTACCCCCCCGACCTCCCAGTTCACCTCGGAGCAATGGACCGACCGCCTTCTCGGGCTGGGGACGAGGATCAGCATGGACGGACGCGGCCGGTGGATGGACAACGTGTTCATCGAGCGGCTCTGGCGAAGCCTGAATTACGAGGAGATCTGTCTGCGGGAGCATGCCGCCGTCCCTGCGCTCGGGCTCGGGCTGGCGCGGTGGTTCGAGCGCTACAACACGTGGCGTCCCCACGCGGCGCTCGGCAACCTCACCCCTGCGGTGGTCTACCTCGGATCTTCCGAAGCCACCGCAGAGAAGGCGGAGGAAACCTCGTCGCCGCATGACCGCCCCTCCCCTTCGGCGCCGAATTCGGGAAGCCTCCGCTCCAGGCTGCGCACACCATAGCTCAAGTTAACCGCGGCCAACTCCACGTCGTCAAAAGCGGCACTCGGAGTTTAGCCCTTGGAGATCAGGAGGGCAACCACGGCAGATCACGTTCGCGTGGACCAGCGGAGGAATTAGCCGAAAATGCTCGGACGATATGAAGCGGCGCTCAGGCCCGGCCGCAGCAGGACTTGAACTTCTTCCCGCTGCCGCAGGG
>CAYMMC010000445.1:0-3420 GCA_964391125.1 uncultured Akkermansia sp. | reverse complement strand
CGGACGAGGTCGATGCCCTCGCCTACAGGGAAGGCCCCGGACGCCCTCCCCGAAAACTGCATCCACGGATGACACGGTCGACCGAATGGGATAGAATGACGCCATCGCCGGAGTCCCATGAGCCCCTTTCACGAGCACGACCTTCTCCTCTCCCGGCGCCGGTTCTTCGGTCGCGGCGGCGTCCGCCTCGGCGGGCTGGGGCTCGCCTGCCTGGCGGGGCGGGACTGGCTCTCCGCCGGGGCCGGCACGCCGGGCCCGGTCCACCCGCCCCTGCCCGGTCTCCCCCATCTGCCGGCCAAGGCGAAGGCGGTGATCTACCTGCACATGAACGGCGGTCCCTCGCAGCTCGACACCTGGGACTACAAGCCGGGACTCGGGGAATGGTTCGACAGGGACCTCCCGCCGAGCGTGCAGGGCGGCCAGCGGCTCACCGGGATGACGAGCAAGCAGGCGCGCTTCCCCGTCGCCCCGAGCCTCTTCCAGTTCTCGCGGCACGGCGAATGCGGCCGCTGGGTGAGCGAGCTGCTGCCCCACACCGCCAAGCACGTCGACGACATCGCCCTGGTCAAGACGGTCCACACCAACGCCATCAACCACGACCCCGCCTGCACCTTCGCGATGACCGGGCGGGAGATCCCCGGCTACGCCAGCCTGGGGTCCTGGCTCGCCTACGGGCTGGGCAGCGAAAGCAACGACCTGCCCGCCTTCGTCGTCCTGACGCCGAACTGGAGCTCGAAGGCGGCCGCCCAGGCGCTCTTCACCCGGATGTGGAACAGCGGCTTCCTGCCCGGCCGCTACAGCGGCGTGGCCCTGCGCGCCAGCGGCGATCCGGTGCTCTACCTGAAGAATCCCGACGGGGTCTCCGCGGCGCAGCGCCGCGACCAGCTCGACGTCCTCGCGGAGATGAACGCGCACCGCTTCGGCCAGATCGGCGATCCCGAGATCCGCAACCGCATCTCCCAATACGAGATGGCCTTCCGCATGCAGAGCAGCGTGCCGGAGCTGACCGACCTCTCCGGCGAGAGCCGGGCGACCCTCGACAGCTACGGTCCCGACGCGCTGAAGCCCGGCACCTTCGCCGCGAGCGCCCTGCTCGCCCGCCGCCTCGTCGAGCGCGGGGTGCGCGTCGTGCAGATCCTCCACCGCGGCTGGGACCAGCACGGCAACCTGCCCTCCGACCTTCGGCTCCAATGCCAGGACACGGACCAGCCCACCGGCGCCCTGCTCGCCGACCTGAAGCAGCGCGGCCTCCTCGACAGCACCCTCGTGGTCTGGGGCGGCGAATTCGGCCGCACCGTCTATTCGCAGGGCACCCTGACGAAGACCAACTACGGGCGCGACCACCATCCGCTGAACTTCTGCATGTGGATGGCCGGCGGCGGGATCAAGGGGGGCGTCGTCCACGGCGAGACCGACGACTTCAGCTACAACCCGGTGGAGAACCCCGCCCACCTCAACGACGTCAACGCCACCATCCTCCGCCTCTGCGGCATCGACCACGAGCGGCTCACCTACAAGTTCCAGGGCCTCGACGCCCGGCTGACCGGCGTCGAGCACCAGCGGCCCATCCGCGAGATCCTCGCGTGACGGCGCCGGAGCGCTTGGAGGGCGGCGGCCGCGCCCGGCGGACAGGGTCACTCCAGCGGCTTGACCCGGATGTCCCGGAACCACACCACCTGCCCGTGGTTCTGCAGGCCGATGCGGCCGGCGCGGGGCTTGTCCTTGATCGCCACCTTGAACTTGTTCGGCGTGCCGTCGGGGTTCTTTCCGGCCTCGGACCAGTCGTCCACGTCCAGCTCGAAGACGCGCACCCCGTTGATGTGGCAGCTCATCTTCGGGCCCTCGCACCGCAGGACGAGGGTGTTCCACTGGCCCGGCGGCTTCGCCGGATCGGCCTCGGGGGCCTTGCCCTCGTAGAAGGCGCCGTTCCGCTTCTTCGCGTCGAGCGGGCCGTGCGACTTCTGGTAGCCCTCGTCGTCCAGCAGTTGGATTTCGCAGCCGAGATGGACCGGATCGCCCTTGTCGACCCGGTAGAAGACGCCGCTGTTGGCCCCTTCGGACAACTTGTAGGAGAGCGACAGCTCGAAGTCGCCGTAGTCCGCCTTCGTCCAGATGTAGCCCATCGAGCGGGTCTTCACCGTGCCGTCGTCGCCCTCGGCGGACTCCATGCGGCAGACGAGCGAACCGTCCTCCTCGATCTCCCAGGCGCCGGGGGCGAGCTCCCAGGCCTCGAGGTCCGTGCCATCGAAGAGGACGGTCTCGCCGGAGACGGCGGGGGCGGCCGCCAGCAAGGCGGCGAGGAGGAGGACGGGCAGCGCTTTCATGGGGCCAGGGACGGGGCGGTCGAATATCGGATCCGGGGGATCGCCTGCAATAGATTACGCGCCGCCTCGGTCCGCGGATCGGCGAAAAGCTCCTCCGCCCCGCCCGTCTCGACGATCCTGCCGGCCGCCATCACCGCGATCCGGTCGGAGAGGTAGCGCACCACGGAGAGATCGTGCGAGATGAAGACCATCGTCAGCCCGAGCTCGTCGCGCAGCCGCAGCAGCAGGTTGAGGATCTGCGACTGAATCGAGACGTCGAGGGCCGAGACCGGCTCGTCGGCGAGGATCAGCTTCGGCTCGGGCCCGAGGGCGCGGGCGATGGCGATGCGCTGCCGCTGGCCGCCGGAGAACTCGTGCGGGTACTTGCGGAGGTAGCGGGCGTCGAGCCCGACCCGTCCCATCAGCTCCGCCACGGCGCCCTCGAGGGCGGAGCGGTCGCGGCGCAGATCCGGATGCCGCGTCAGCACCGCCTCGGCCAGGGTGCTGAAGACGGTCATGCGCGGGTTGAGCGAGGCGTAGGGATCCTGGAAGATCATCTGGAAGTCGCGTCGGCGCTTCCGGATTTCTCGGGGCGGCAGGTCCGCGAGCCGCTCGCCCTCGAGCACGACGCTGCCCGAAGTCGGGGGGAGGAGCTGCATGACGAGCTTCGACAGGGTCGACTTCCCGCAGCCGCTCTCGCCGACGAGACCGAGGATCTCGCCCCGTTCGATCGCCAGGGAGACCCCGTCGACCGCGCGGACCACCGTCTTGCGCGGGACCGGCCATCCTTCCCGGCGGACGAAATGGCGGCTGAGGTTTTCGAGCTCGAGATGGGGCATGGACGGCGGGACGACCGGGAAATGTATCCCAGATCGACCGTTCCGCCCGCGGAAAAGTCCGGGAGTCGGGAACTGAAGTCGGGAACTGAGTTTGCGCATGAGAACCCAAATGAGGGCGAGGTCGACGCCCTCGCCTGCAGGGGATCCGGACTCTGTGGCCGCGTCCATCGGGCGCGGATCGGACGACCCGCCGACGCGCCAGCGAGGTCGATGCCCTCGCCTGCAGGAGAAGACCCCGCCTCACGGCGTCCGCAGCTTCGCCGCGAGCCACTTCGCGG
>CAYMMC010000444.1:0-3450 GCA_964391125.1 uncultured Akkermansia sp. | reverse complement strand
CCTCCCCGGCGCGGCCCCTGCCGATGGCGCCCCCGCCCCTGCCGGACAGCGAGGCCTCCGCCCCCGCAGGCATGCCTCCGGGCAGCTCGATGGAGATCGGATCCGCCCGGGAATTCGCCCTGCCTAGCTGGGACGAAGGCGCCAGCCAAGCCCTTCCCCGCTCCGACGCCGCTCCGACGCCGGGGATGCCGCGCGTCCAGACCGGATCCTCCGCCAGCGTGGGGGCGGTCGCCAACTCCCTCTACAACGACCTCTCCAACAAGGACGCGCTCATCGCCTGGCTCAACGAGGAGAACCACAAGCTGCGCAGCCAGGTGAAGCAGCGCGAGCAGATGCTCCGCGCCGCAAGCGTCGATCTCGGTCGCGCCCAAGGGGAGCGCGACGCCCTGCTGCGCGACATTGCCGCCGCCGAGGCCGGCCCCGGCGGCGTCGCGGCCCAGGAGCGGATCGAGGAGCTCAAGGGCCTGCTCCGCAAAGCCACCCAGCAGCTCGAGGAGGCGACCAAGCAGAACGCGCAGCTCGTCGCCGCCATGGAGGAGGCGCAGGAGGAGATGTCCAAGATGCGCGTCCGCATGGCCGAGCTGGAGCGCGAGCGCGACAACCTCGCCGAAGTCGTCCGCGGCGAAGGCAACGGCGGCAAGGCCCTGAAGGAGCTGATGGACCGCAACCGCACCCTCGCCGAGCAGCTCGACCGCGCCGAACGCCTCGCCGCCAGCCTTTCCGAGCTGAGCAAGGAGAAGGACGAGGACATCGCCCTGCTCAAGAGCGAACTCACCCGCATCAAGCTGGAGCGCGACCAGCTCGTCGCCGAGAACGCCCGCCACCAGCAGAGCATCGAGGAGCTGCAGCGGAAGCTCGAACTGCTCTCCGACGGCTTGACGGAGGAGGACAAGGAGGCCCTCGCCAACGCCTCCCCGGTGGAGCGGAAGGAAAACGAGATGCTCCGTTCCATCGTCCTGAAGCAGCTCCGCCGCCAGGCGCAGATGAAGCAGGCCAAGGAGCTCCTCCTGCGGCAGTTGGACAAGGTCGGGGCTCGCTCCGACGTCCTTCTCGGCATCGTCGAGGACATGGCCCGCGGCTCGCAGTTGAGCGAAGAGGAGAAGGCGCTCTTCAAGACCCCGCAGTTCGAGGAGATCATCGCCGCCGCCAGCGGCGACGGCCCCGCCGCCCCCGAAAGCGCCGCGACGGAGGCGCCGGACGCCCCGATGATGACGGCCACCCTCGTCGCCGCCGGCAAGGCGCCCGGGGCGCCGGCCCCTCTCGACGGCTACGCGGAGAGGCAGAAGCTCGCCGTCGAGCTCTCCCAGCTCGACAAGGCGGCCCGCCTCGACTTCAACGAGGGACGCTACGCCGAGGCCGAGGCGGGATTCCTCGAATACCTCCGCCACCTCCCGCAGAACGTCGCCTGCCTCTGCAACCTCGGCGTGCTCAAGATCACGATGCAGAACTACTCCGAGGCGGAATACTACCTGGAGAAGGCCCTCGCCATCGACGGGAGGTCGGGGCTCGCGAACTACCTCCTCGGACGCGCCTACTTCCTGCAGGACAAGCTCGACCACGCCCTCGAGAAGCTCGAGGCCGGGCTCACCTACGATCCCCAGAACGCCAAGGCCCACAACTGCGTCGGCGTCATCTCCACCCGCAAGGGCTGGGTTGCCCGGGCGGAGCGCGCCTTCGTCAACGCCGTCTCCATCGACCCCGACTACGGCGACGCCCACTTCAACCTCGCCGTGCTCCACACCACCAAGGAGGAGCCCGACGCCAAGGAGGCCGGCAAGCACTACTTCCGGGCGCTCCACCTCGGCGTGCCCAGGGACGCGACCATCGAGGACTTCCTCGAAGAGGCCGCCGCCGGAGTCGAGGTGGGGATGCGCTGAGGCGACCGCCCCCCGGCCCGTGCCTTCCGGGGCGCCCGGAGTCGCGTTTTTCGGGGTCGTGGCGCCGCCTGCCTGCTTGCGTTGCGCCGGGCTTTCCCTTGATCGCAGCGACGCGCTTCGATAGACTGTGCGTTCTCCGCCCAAGGACCGTCCTGGACGGATTTGTCTCTTTCGCCCAATTCGCCATGAGCACGATATCCCGTTCGGGCCACCTTCCGGCGACCCTTCCCGACGAGACCGAAGAGCGGATCCGCATCGCCCGGCCTTCGACCGCGTCGTCGCGGCCGAAGGGGCAGCCCCCCGCCATGATCGGCCTTCTCCTCGTCATCGGCCTCCTCGTTTCCGGAGCGGCCGACGCCCAGGATGCGCCGGCGCCAGCCAGCCCGCTGAATCGCTTGAAGCTGGAGTTCGACATCGACCGGGCCGAATTGACGAAGCCGCTCAAGGAGCTCGACGGCCTGTATCGGGAGCAATTGGAGCGGCTGCGCCTCGACGCCCAGTCCCGGGGGCGACTGGAGGAGGTCATCGCCGTGCAGGCCGAACTCGCGGCGCTGGAGGGCGGCGGATTCGACGAACGCGGCGAGGATTTCCCCGACCTGACGAAGGCGAGGTCGATCTACGGAAAGGCGCGGGGCGAGCGCGAGGCGGCCATGCGGCAGGGGCTCCTCCTTCTGATCGAGAGGCAGCGCGAGCAGTTGCTGGCCTTGCGCACCGCTCAGACCCAGGAGAACCGGCTGGAGGAGGCGGTGCGGACGGACCAGGCCCTGAGCGATCTGCTCGCCCTGGAGGAGCGGACCATCCAGCGCCGCGACGCGCCGGGACCGGGCGCGGGGGCCGGTCCTCGCGCCCGCCGGCTGGAAGTCCGGGTCCAGGTCGACGGACGGAGCCATCTCCACATCACCGGCGACGCGATTTGGTTCGACCACACCCGCGGCGTCGCGGCACCTCCGGGACGGCATCAGGGCGAGTTCCCCACCTATCTGGACGGCAGGACCGAATGGCATCCGGTGTGGACCGGCAAGGTGACGGAGCGCCATCCCGTCTCGCTCGACCTTTCCTTCGCCGAAACCCGTTCCGATGTCCGGCTGCGCCAGTCGAGCGGCCGTGGCTTCGCCCAGATCGTCCAACAACCCGATCCCTCCAACGACCACACTCTCGTCGTCGAACTGCGCGACGAAACGCCCGAAGGACGCGGTTTCGGCGGGTCGGACTGGATGGAGTTCCGCCTCAGTTGGTAGCCCGCCACCGACCGAAGCGTCGGGCAGGCATGCTCCGCACGCCCCGCGCTGAATACGAGCACGCCGTCTTCCACGTCATGGCCCGCGGCAAGCGGCGCGAGGCCATGCTGCGGCATGGACGAAGCCACATGGCGCGAAGACCGTCGCAAGGACTGGAGGCGAGCATCGGCGGCCCGGGCTTTGGCGAAGGGGGCCGGCGTGCCGCATGCCTGGATCGCGGAGAAGCTCAACCCGAAGTCCGCTGCCAAGGCCAGCCAGCAGATCCGGCGCTTTCACCGGGAGCCGGAGAAGCCTTCGGCCAAGGAGGCGGGGGCATGGAAACTGTCAAGGGATGC
>CAYMMC010000443.1:0-3451 GCA_964391125.1 uncultured Akkermansia sp. | reverse complement strand
AGGTTCAAAGTTTAAGGTTTAAAGTTTAACGGTGGGGGTGAGGGGGAGGTGTAAAGTTGGGGTTGGGGTTGGGGTTGGGGTTGGGGTTGGGGTTGGGGTTGGGGGGGCGAATCTACCATGCGGGGCTGGGGCGTGCGAGCGTTCCTGTGATGAAAGGCGGTCGGGGGCGCGGCTTGTCCGGCGACTCCCGATTGACTTCCCTCCGCTCCCGCCTTAGGCGTTCCCCTTTCCAGACATCCCATGCAGAAGCCCACGCTCATCATCGGCACCGACCACGGTGGATTCGAACTCAAGGAAGCCGTCGTCGCGCAGCTCCGCGGCCAAGGCTACGAAGTCGAGGACGCGGGCAGCTTCTCGAAGGACTCCGTCGACTACCCCGACTACGCCGCCCTCGTCGCCGCGGCGGTGCTCTCGGGACGGCGCGACCTCGGCATCCTCTGCTGCACCACCGGCATCGGCATGGCCATCGCCGCGAACCGCTTCCCCGGCATCCAGGCCGCCGTCGTCACCGATCCCGCCCTGGCCGCGAAGACCCGCGTCCACAACGACACCAACGTCCTCTGCCTCGCCGGCGACTTCACCTCCGGCGACGAGGCCGCCGCCATCGTCGAGGCCTGGCTCGGGGCCAGCTTCGACGGCGAGGGCCGCCACGGCCGCCGCGTCGCCAAGATGAACGCCTGCGGCGTCGCCACCAGCGCCCCCAGGCTCGCCGCGACCGATCCCGAGATCCACCGCGCCATCGAGGAGGAGGAGGCCCGCCAGAGCGGCAACATCGAGCTGATCGCCTCGGAGAACTTCGCCTCCCGCGCCGTGCAGCAGGCCCAGGGGAGCTGCCTGACCAACAAGTACGCCGAGGGCTACCCCGGGCGCCGCTGGTACGGCGGCTGCGAGAACGTCGACCAGGTCGAGACCCTCGCCATCGAGCGGGCCAAGGAGCTCTTCGGGGCCAAGTTCGCCAACGTCCAGCCCCATTCCGGCTCGCAGGCGAACTGCGCCGTCTACTTCAGCGTCCTCGAGGTCGGCGACAAGATCCTGACCATGGACCTCTCCCACGGCGGACACCTCACCCACGGGCACTTCGCCAACTTCTCCGGCAAGCTCTACACCGTGAAGCACTACGGGGTCTCGGAGGGGAGCGAGACCATCGACTACGACCAGCTCGCCGCCGTGGCCGAGGAGTACCGGCCCAAGATGATCACGGCGGGGGCCTCGGCCTACTCGCACATCATCGACTTCAAGCGGATGCGCGAGATCGCCGACTCCGTGGGGGCCTGGCTCTTCGTCGACATGGCCCACATCGCCGGGCTCGTCGCCGCCGGGGTCCACCCCTCGCCGATGGAGCACGCCCACGTCGTCACCACCACCACCCACAAGAGCCTGCGCGGGCCGCGCGGCGGGCTCGTCCTCACCAACGACGAGGATCTCGCCAAGAAGATCGACGCCACCGTCTTCCCCGGCATCCAGGGCGGGCCGCTCATGCACGTCATCGCCGCGAAGGCCGTCTGCTTCCACGAGGCGCTGCAGCCCGGCTTCAAGGACTACCAGGCCCAGGTCGTGAAGAACGCCGCCCGCCTCGCCGCCCGCCTCGCCTCGCACGGCTACCGCATCATCTCCGGCGGGACGGAGAACCACCTCTTCATGGTCGACCTGCGTCCCAAGGGCGTGAACGGCAAGCTCGTCCAGGAGACCCTCGACCAGGCCGGCATCACCGTGAACAAGAACTCCATCCCCTTCGACACCGAGAGCCCCTTCAAGGGCGGAGGCATCCGCGTCGGCACCCCGGCGGTGACCACCCGCGGCATGAAGGAGGCCGAGATGGACCAGATCGGCGACCTCATCCACGAGGCCATCTCGAACCACGGCGACCAGGCCAGGCTGGAGTCCATCCGCCAGCGCGTCCTCGCGCTGAACGAACGCTTCCCGCTGCCGTAGGGGAGGCTCCCGTCGAAGGTCGGGGGTGGCCGGCGGCCCGGTGCGGGGACGCGCTCCGCCTCCGCGCGGTGCGCCGTGTCCGGTCGTCTTCGGAGGGGCCGTGAAAATGGCGGGCCGGAACGCCTTTCCCGCTTGCAGGGAGGGGAAATCCGGGCAAGGGCAAGGGCATGAACGACCCGGATACCGATCCCGCCGCGGAGGCGAGCCTCTCGGAAGTGGAAATCAAGGACGCCCAGATGATTTTCGCTGCGGTGTGGAAGGGGCTCGTCGACGAATTCGGCGTGGAGAGCCTGCGCTTTCCCAAGGAGATCATCCTCCTCGGCGGCGCGCCCGGCTCGGGCAAGGGGACCAACACGGGCTTCATCATGAAGGCGCGGGGCTTCACCTGCCCGCCCATCGTCGTCAGCTCGCTGCTCGACAGCCCCGAGGCCCGGGCGCTGAAGGACAAGGGCATGCTGGTGGGCGACCGGGAGGTGATGGGCATCCTGCTGCGCAAGATGCTGGAGCCCGAGTTCCGCGACGGGGCGGTGCTGGACGGCTTTCCCCGCACCGAAGTCCAGGTCGAGTGCATGAAGCGGCTCGTGAAGAAGATCGGCTCGCTGCACCGCAAGTATGCCGACACTCCGCTGGCGGCCCATTTCCGCCGCCCCACGATCCACGTCATGGTGCTCTTCGTCGACGAGAAGACCAGCGTGGAGAGGCAGTTGTTCCGCGGCCGGCAGATCGCCAAGCACAACGAGGAGGTGCGCGCCACGGGCGTGGGCGAGCTGCAGGAGCTGCGCCCCACCGATCTCGACGTCGAGGCGGCGAAGCACCGCTACCGGGTGTTCAAGGAAAGCACCTGGGACGCGCTCCAGTCCCTGCGCGAGGTGTTCTTCTACCATCTCGTCAACGCCCAGGGAAGCGTGGCCGAAGTCGAGCAGAACATCCTGAAGGAGCTGCAGTACCAGAGCTCGCTGGAGCTGGAGCCGACCACCTTCGAGATGGTCCGCAACATCCCCATCGCGCACGAGATCGTGATCCACGCGAGGCAGGAGCTGGTGCGCCGCCTCGACGGCTACGCCCGCGAGCACCGCGAGCTCTTCGCCAGCGTGGTCGAGCTGATCCAGTCGAAGTTCATCCCCATCATCCAGCGCCACGCCATCTCGGGGCGGGCGGTGATCAACAACGAGGACGAGGTGCTCTCCGACCCGCTCGCCCTGGCCATGCTCATCGACGTGTTCTCCGACCGCGGCTATCACGCGGCGGTGGACAAGCAGCTTTCGAAGATCCCCGAGCGGGTCAACGTCCACACCGGCTACCGCATCCGGATCTATTTCGAAGGCTCCGAGATCCGGCGGGGGAAGGGCTAGGTCGCGGGCGTGGGACGTTCGCACCGCGCCCGGTGGACGCGGCGCTGGCGCTGGGGCACCCTGTAGGCGAGGCCATTGGCCTCGGTCGGACGGCGTGGGACGTCCGCACCGCGCCCGGTGGACGCGGCTACCGCGCTGGGATCCGTAGGCGAGGACCTCGGGCTCCG
>CAYMMC010000442.1:0-3456 GCA_964391125.1 uncultured Akkermansia sp. | reverse complement strand
ACTGAACACTTCCCCCATGATCCACAAGCTCCTCGATTCCTGTCTCGGCCCCGTCGTCGCGGCGGAGCAGCGGCTGCGCCGCCGCCGCCTGGCGATCGGGCTGCTCGTGGCCGGAGCCTTGGGCTGCGGGCTCCTGGGGGCGCTGGCCCTGTTCGCTGGCTGGTGGTCGTGGCCGAGCGTGTTCGGACTGTTCGGGGCGCTCTGTCTGGCGGGGGCCGTCGGCTACGCCCGCCTCGACCGCGCCGCGCCGGACCTCCGCGAGATCGCGCGGCGCATCGAGGACGGGCATCCCGATCTCCGCGCCGCGCTTCTCACCGCGATGGACCAGCGGACCGGTCCGGGGGGCGAGCTGGGCTTCCTCCAGCGCCGGCTCCTCGGCGAGATCTCCGAGCACGCCCTGCAGAACCGCTGGGTGCGCCGGGTCGCGGAGAAGCGTCTCGCGGCGGCCGCCTGGGGGCAGTTCTTCGCCCTGGCGGCCTTTGGCTTCTCGCTTTGGTTCCTCCTCGGGCAAGCGCCCGTCGGGTTCGTCAGGGGCGGGGCGGCGGGGACGCCGGACCCGCCGGATGCCGTCTCCGAGAGCGGCCTGCGCATCGCGCCCGGCGACGTCGAATTGGAGAAGGGCGCCCGTCTCGTCGTCGAGGCGACCTTTTCGGGGCGCGCCCCCGCCGCCGCCACGCTCGTCCACCGCCACGCCGGCGGCGAGACGAGGCTGCCCATGCAGATCGGCCTCGACGAGGGCGCCTTCTCCGCCCTCATCCCGAAGGTGGACACCGACGGCAGCTACCTCGTGCTCCACGAAGAGACGGCGTCGGACGAGTTCTCCATCGCCGTCTTCGAATATCCCGAGCTGCTCCAGGCCGACGCCGTCGTCACTCCGCCCGCCTACTTGGACGAAGAGCGGAAGACCATCGCCGACACCCGCAAGATCACCGTGATGGAGGGCTCCGCCGTCGAGTGGCGGCTGCGGGTGAACAAGCCCGTCGCCGCCGCCGAACTGTTCGGCGAGGATGGGCAAATCCTGACATTGGCCCCGGACCCCGCCGACGCGACCCTGCTCCTCGCCTCGCACACGCCGGAGAAGACGCAACGCTACCGGGTCCATCTCGTCGACGAAAAGGACCGCGCCAACCGGCGTCCGCCCTGGCTCGCCGTGAACGTGCAGGAGAACGCGCCGCCCCGGCTGAAGCTGATCTTCCCCGGTCGCGACTTCGAGGTCTCGGCGCTGCAGGAGCTGCCGCTCGAGGCCGAGGTCTGGGACGACGTGGAGGTCCTCCGCGCCGGCATGACCTACGGGTTCAGGGGGGAGGAAACCGAAATCGTCCTTGCCGACGCGCCGCTCGCGGGCAAGGCGAAGCATCCCCTCGCCACCTTCATCGACATCGAGTCGCTCGGGGCGAGGGAGCGCGACCTGGTGAGCTACCACTTCTGGGCCGAGGACCGGGACAAGGACGGCCAGGTCCGCCGCAGCGCCAGCGACCAGTTCTTCGCCGAGGTGCGCCTCTTCGAGGAGATCGTGCGCGAGGGCGCAGCCTCCGGGGGCATGCCCGGCAGCCAGTCCGGAAGCGAGGTCGGCGAACTCATCCGCCTCCAGAAGGACATCCTCAACGCCTCCTGGAAGCTGGTCCGCGAACACCGGGGAGGGAAGCCCTTCGACGCTATCGCGGAAGACGTCGGAGTCGTCGGGGAGTCGCAGAATGTCGTGCTGGGGAAGCTGGAGGAGGCGCTGGGAAGCGTGGAGGACGCCGAGATGCGGGCGGCGATGGAGCAGGCGAAGGCGCACATGCGACGAGCCGCCGGGGAGTTCGCCGAGGTCTCGTCGCGGCAGGACGGTGAACTGCTGCCGGTGGCCATGGAGAGCGCCAGGGAGGCCTACGCCGAGCTCCTCAAGGCTCGCGCCCGCGAGACCGAGATCACCCGGTCGAGGGATGCGTCCGCAGGCGGCCAGTCCTCGCAGGAGCGCCAGCGCAACCTGAACCTCGAGCTCGAGCAAAAAGAGCTGAAATACGAGGAGCAGTCCGTGGCCGCGACTCCCGCCCAGACCGCCGAGCAGCAGGAGAACCTCGCCGTGCTCAACCGGCTCAAGGATCTCGCCCGCCGTCAGGAGGCCATCGCCGAGAAGATCAAGGATCTCGAGAACCAGCTCCGCGGCGCGGACGAGCAGGAGAAAGCCGAGATCGAGCGCCAGCTCAAGCGTCTACAGGAGGAGCAGCGCGAGCTCCTCCGCGAGGTGGACGACCTCGCCGAGCGGATGGATTCCGAGCAGAACCGCGCCGACATGGCCGAGGAGCGCGAGCGGCTCGGGGAGACCCGCGAGAGCGTGCGCGAGACCGCCGAGCGGCTCGAGTCGGGCCAGCTCTCCGAGGCCGCCAACGCCGCGACGCGGGCGGGCGATCAGCTCGAGCAGATGAAGGAGGAGTTCCGCGAGCGGACCTCGCGCCAGTTCGCCAACGAGGTGAGCGGCCTGCGCGACTCCGCCCGCGAGCTGGCGCAGCGCCAGGAGGCCATCGGCGAGCAGCTCCAGGCGCTCGCCGAAGCGCCGGCGGAGAGTTCCCTCTCCGCCGATTCCCAGTCCCGTCGCGCCGAGTTCATCCGCAGCGTCGCCGAGCAGGGGCGCCAGCTCGCGGAAGTCCTGGAAGCCATGCGCACCCTCAGCGAGCAGGCCGAGCCGACCGAGCCGCTCCTCTCCAACTCGCTCTACGAAGCCGTGCGCGACGCGGCGACCAACCAAGTCGAGGAGTCGCTGGAGGAAGCCGGCGAGCTGGCCTTCTACAACCGCGCCACCCAGGCCCTCGCCGCCGAGGAGGCCGCCGCCCGCGGCATCGAGGAGCTCAAGGAACGCGTCGAGAAGGCCGCCGAAACGATCCTCGGCAACGAGTCCGACGCCCTCCGCCTGGCCCGAGGGGAACTCGACAAGCTGATCGAGGAGGCCAAGGCCGAGGCCGAGCGGCTCGCCGGAGAGGAGGGAGCCGAGGAGGGTCGTGCCGGAGGCCCAACCGGGTCGAATGAGGGCCAGGCCCCCGGCGGCGAGGAAGGGGAGGGGAAGCTCGCCGACGGCGGAAAGGCAAAGGGCGAGGGCGAGGGCAGGGAAGCGGGAGGGGGACAAGGCCAAGGAGATGAAGAAGCGGGCGAGCGTTCCGCCGAGAGCCTGGCGGAACGCGGGAAGGGCAAAGGCGAAGGCCAGGGCGACGAGGCAAGCGAAAGCTCCCCCGCCGACGGCCAAGCCGAGAGCGCCAAGGCGAAGGGCCAGGAACGGGAGGGGAGCCAAGGCCAGGGCCAGGGCGGGCCGCCCGTCGGAGAGCCTGCGGAGGACGGTCGAGACCGGAGGCAGGACGACGGTCGCCAACTCGCCTCGGGCGGCGCCCGTGAAGGGGGAGGCGCCCTCAACTTGGGCGGCGACGGTCGCCACGAGCGGCTTCCCGCCGCCGGCGTCTCGCCGGGTCCGCTCTTCTTCGACGA
>CAYMMC010000441.1:0-3466 GCA_964391125.1 uncultured Akkermansia sp. | reverse complement strand
ATCACGACCTGCTGGCCGAGCGCTTCGCCCAGGTGCGCCCCATGCTGCCGACCGACCGGCCGCTCTCGGAGGAGCGGCAGCTCCTGCTCGGCTCCTACTTCACCAACGAGTATTCGCTCGAAGCCGCCGCCCTCTTCAATCCCAGCATCGTCCCCCATCCCGACCAGACGGGGGCGCCGCAGGGGGCGCTGCGCTTCGTCCTCAGCCTGCGCGCCACCGGCGAGGGGCACATTTCCTCCATCACCTTCCGCTCCGGACTGATCACCGCGGACGCGGAAGTCCGGCTCGACCCGGTCTCCCGCTTCGTGCGCCAGCCCCGGCCCTCCGCCGACGCGCATTACTACCGCGACCTCTTCCTGCGGAAGCTCTACGAGCTCGGCCTCGATCCCGGCCACGCCCGCGACGCCCTGGGCGACCTGCCCTTCAACTTCAGCGGCAGCGATCTCGCGATGCGGGTGCGCAAGCTGCGGGCGGGGAGCATGGACCGCGACGTCCTCCTCGCCGCCGACCGCGCCATGGCCCTGGCCCAGGCCAACTACAACGTCGAATACCCCGAGGACGCGGACATCTCCGAAAAGATCATCTTCCCCTTCGCCCCCAGCGAGAGCAACGGCATCGAGGACGCCCGCTTCGTGCGTTTCGCCGAGGACGACGGCGAGGTCTCCTACTTCGCCACCTACACCGCCTACGACGGCAGCATGGTGCTGCCGCAGCTGCTGGAGACGCGCGACTTCCGGCGCTTCAGCATCTGCACCCTCAACGGTCCCGCCGTCCGCAACAAGGGCCTCGCCCTCTTCCCGCGCCGCATCGGGGGGCGCTACGCGATGCTGGGCCGGCAGGACAGCGAGAACATCCACCTCATGTTCTCCGACCACCCCCATTTCTGGCACGAGTCGAAGGTCATCGTGCGCCCCGCCGAGCCCTGGGAGTTCGTCCAGCTCGGCAACTGCGGCTCGCCCATCGAGACCGAGGCGGGCTGGCTGGTGCTGACCCACGGGGTCGGCCCCATGCGCAAATACTCCATCGGCGCCGTGCTCCTCGACCGCGACGACCCCTCCCGCGTGATCGGACGCCTCCGCGAGCCCCTCCTCGGCCCCGCGCCCGACGAACGCGAGGGCTACGTGCCCAACGTGGTCTACAGCTGCGGCGCCCTCGTCCACGCCGGGCACCTCGTCCTGCCCTACGCCGTCTCCGACACCGCCAGCCGCTTCGCCGTCGTGCCCCTCGCCGACCTGCTCGAAGCCATGCGGGCGGACTGATCGCCCGCCGGCGGGGAGAACCCCCTTGCAAGCCGCCTCCGCCGCCGCCACCTTGCGCGGCACGCACGATGAGCGACTCCCCCTCCACCCAAGCCCCTTCGGCGGGCGACCTGACCCTCCTGGGCCGCAGCGAAAACCGTCTCCCCGGCTCGCCGGAGGAGGCGCGGCTCGAAGTCTTCGCCAACCGCAACCCGCAGCGGAACTACTGGATCGAGCTCGACTACCCCGAGTTCGCCTCCCTCTGCCCCGTCACCGGCCAGCCCGACACCGCCCACCTCACCATCCGCTACGTGCCCGACCGGCTCTGCCTCGAGACGAAGTCGCTGAAATACTACCTCGCCTCCTACCGCAACCTCCCCTCCTTCAACGAGGACATCGTCAACCGCATCCTCGACGAGCTCTCCGGCGCCTGCGCGCCGCGGCGCATGGTGGTGAAGGGGCGCTTCTCCCCGCGCGGCGGCATCCGGCTCACCGCCACGGCGGCCTTCCCCGATCCCGGGCTCGGCGATCCCGGCGGCACCACCGACGGCGCGGCATGAAGGTCGTGGTCCTCGTCAGCGGCGGGATGGACTCGGTCGCCGCCCTGCACGCCGCCGCCCGCGGGCACGAGGTCGTGGCGGGGCTCAGCTTCGACTACGGCTCGAAGCACAACGCCCGCGAGCTGCCCTTCGCCGCCCGCCACTGCGCCCGCCTCGGCGTGCCCCACGAAGTCGTCGGGCTCGACGTCATGGACCGCCTCTTCAAAAGCGACCTCCTCCGGAGCGGCGGGGAGATCCCCGAGGGCCACTACGAGGCCGACAACATGCGGCGGACGGTGGTGCCCTTCCGCAACGGCATCCTCCTCGCCATCGCGGCGGGCTACGCCGAGAGCGTCGGCGCGGCGGGGCTCGTCATCGCCGCCCATTCGGGCGACCACGCGATCTATCCCGACTGCCGCGAGGACTTCATGCGCCCCATGGCCGAGGCCGTCCGGGCGGGCACCTACGCGGGCATCGAGCTGCTGCGCCCCTTCGTCGACGGGCGCAAGGAGGACATCGCCGCGATCGGAGCGAAGCTCGGAATCGACTTCGCGGAGACCTGGTCCTGCTACAAGGGCGGCGAACTCCACTGCGGCAAATGCGGCACCTGCGTGGAGCGGAGGGAGGCCTTCGTCCTCGCCGGACTGGAGGATCCGACGGAATACGAAGCGGACGCTTGAGCCGGTTTTTCGGGAGGACAACGAAATGGGGTGGGGGAAGACGACCCAGCCCACCGTAAGCCGAGGCGGCCTGAAGTGGGGTTGGAAACGGAGCCAGTCGCGAAGCGCTTTTATTGAAGCTGCCGGAGGCAGGTTATGACCATGGACCGGGAGTTCATCGGAACGAAGTGGCTCCGATGGCTTGAAGGCCAGGGGGTTGGATACGTCGTCCGGATCAAGGGGAACACGCGGGTGAGCGGGCTTCCCGCATGGAAGCGCCCGCCGAAAAGCCCGCACCGCAAGGACATCTGGGGTCTCGCGCTGTTCTATTCCGGTTGTTCCATTCGGGGGAAAAAACACCCGGGACGACTATCTCTTTCTGGCGAGCAAGCGCTTCCATGGCAAGGAGGCGCGGGCGCTCTACCGGCGGCGATGGGGAATCGAGCTGGTTCTCGGCCACTTCAAGAAACGTGGCTTCGACTTGGAGACTACGCACATGTCGGACCCTGCCAAAGTAGAAAAGCTCTTCGGCGTGCTGACACTGGCATTCCTGATCAGCTATGGATGGGGTTGCGAGATGAAGCGCAACACCACCCTGACCACGCCTCGGAAAAGAAAGAGCATCTTCCGTCTCGGGTTGGACCGGATTGCTCGACTGCTTGCCCATGGAGAGGATTTCGACGAGGAGATCCGGGCGTTGCTGGAATGGTTTGAGAGGCCGAAACACCACTCGATTTTTGTCGTGTAGTGTGGCCGGGATCCTCGGGGTCCGCGTGGGGGGCGCTGCCGAGGGCGAGGCGGTCGGCGGTCCGCGCACGGGCGGGCAGGGCGAGGGTCAGGGCGCCAATATCCAATATTCGGTCTCTCATCATTGGCCCATTGCCTTCCACTTGCGTGGCTTGGGGAGGGCAGGTTTGCGGCAGGGATTTGTCAATTTGGAATTGGTTCTGACCCCGTTTCCCTGACCCCGTTTCCCGGGGTTGAGGTGGATGTAGTCCATGAGCGTCCGCAGGTAGAGGTCGCCGCCGCC
>CAYMMC010000440.1:0-3472 GCA_964391125.1 uncultured Akkermansia sp. | reverse complement strand
AGGTCGCGGGCAATACGCCGATCAGCCTCGGCGCCGCCCTTCGCGGAAAGCCCTGTCCCCCTTCAACGGCGACACCAAGGTCCGCGTCCAGCTCTCCAACCACACCTGCTTCTACTACCGGACGCGATGGTGGTCTGCGAGGAGAACCGCGACCGGGATCAATGGCAGGACCGGCCCGTGGTGATTGTCGAGGTTCTCGGCGAATCGACCCGTCGCACCGATCTCGCGGAAAAGCGCGAGGCCTACCTCACGATCCCGAGCCTGATGGTCCTGATTCTCGCGGAACCGGACGAGCCCGCCCTCGTGGTCCATCGACGTCAGCCCGACGGCGGCTTCGCCCGCGAGGACCACGTGGGATCGGGCGCCACCGTCCCCCTTCCGGAGATCGAATTTCAACCTTCAACCTCCCCCTCTCCCGAGGCTTCATCGCTCGTCCCGCACCGCCTTCCAGCGCTTGTGCATCCAGATCCACTGCTCGGGATGGCGCAGGACGATGCGCTCGAGCGCCTCGTTGAAGCGTTTGGTGTTCTTCAGGACGATGTCCTTGGTGCGCCCCTCGGTGACGACTTCGACGGGGGGCTCGAAAAGGAGGACGTGGGTCCCGTCCGGCTCGCGCCAGCTCGAGGACGGGACCACCGGAGCGCCGGTGAACTGCGCCAGCACGGCGAGGCTCTTGAAGGTGTGGGCGGGATGCCCGAAGAACTCGGACTGGACGCCGTACTTGCGCACCGTGAACTGGTCGAAGATGGAGACGACGATGCGGTTGTCCTCCAGCAGGGAGAGGATCTCGTCGAGCGAGCCGCTTTTCTCCAGGGTGCCGAAGCCGGCCTTGCGGAAGCGGCGCATCACGAGGTCGTTGAACCACTTGGGCTTCAGCGGACGGCGGATGAAATGGAGCAGTCCCCGGTACTGCTTGAACTGCGACATTCCGGCGACGGTCGAGACCTCCCAGTTGCCGAAGTGCCCGGCGAGGAGGAGGACCCCCTTCCCCTGCTCCCGCGCGGCGGCGAGGTGCTCGACGCCCTCGATGCGGACGAGCTTCGCCTTCCGCTCGTCGCTCATGAAGGCGAGATGGACGAACTCGAGCAGAAACTTCACGAGATGCCCGTAGAAGGCCTGGGCGATCTCGGCGATGCGGGCTTCCGTCAGGGTGTCGCCGAAGACGCGGCGCAGATTGTCCATCACCACGCGCCGCCGCAGGGGCAGCGCGTGGTAGACGAGCTTGCCGTACCAAGGCGCCGGCATCTCCGCCGGCACGGCGGTGGCGACGGCGGTGGCGCTGGTCTCGGTGTGGGTCGTGGAGACGGCGATGGAGGCGACCCGGTGCCGGTCCATCACCGCGCGGGCGCGAGCCGTCGGCACGATCCGGGGCTTGCCGTAGCCGTCGCGCGAGACGGAGAAGTCGTGGGGCTCGATCGTCCCGAGGCAGATCTCCTTGGGGAAGAGCTTGCAGGCGGCCTCCTTCGCGGCGAAGCGCGACGCGAGCTTCTGGGCCCGGCCGATGCCGCTTCCGGCGTCGGCGAGCTCCTCCTCGCTGAAGAAACGGCGCAGCCCGTCCTCGTCGAGATCGGCGAGGAGCTTCTCGATGCGGGAAATCTCGACGGTGTCGATGCCGTTGCGCATGGGGATGGGGCGGAAAATGGCTCGGAGAGGGAGGGAAACTGGCACGTAGGCGGTTCGACCCGATCCGGTCAACTGCTTTGTTGGGGGCCATCCCGCCATCCGCCATTCCGCGGCCCCTTCCCGGCTTGCCCGGACGGCGCCCTGCCGCTACAGGTGCTGGCCTCGCCATCCGAAACTGCCATCTCCGCCCGCCATGCTCCAGACCCTGCTTCCCCTCGTCGTCGGAGGTTCGCTCGGATCGGTGGCGCGCTGGGGGCTGCAGCGCTGGATCGACGGTCGCGCCGCGTCGACGGTCGCCTTTCCCTGGGGCATCCTCGCGGTCAACGTGCTGGGATGCCTCTGCTTCGGATGGCTCTACTCCCGTTTCGAGGGGAGGGCCTGGGTCTCCGAGCCGCTCCGGCTCGCCGTGTTCACCGGCTTCCTCGGCAGCTTCACCACCTTTTCGACCTTCGGGTGGAACACGCTGGAACTGCTCCGCGGCGGCCAGGCGGGCCTGGCCTTCGCCAACGTCGCGGCGAGCCTGGCCCTCGGCCTCGGCGCCGTCTGGACGGGCTTCGCCTTGGGGAGGTGAGCGCCGCGGCGGACCTCACTTCGGGCGCTTGAACAGATAGTGGTTGTCGCCGGTCACCGAGACGAACTCCCAGCCGCCGTCCTTCTCGACCTCGCGGATGGTGCGGGGGAGGAGGTTGAACTTGTTCATGTCGCCGGGGAAGGTGAGCGTGTCGTCCTCCGCGATCTCCAGACCGAGCCATTTGGCCAGGTTCTGGAGGGTGGGGTCCTGCAAGTAGGCCTCCTCCGCCTCCTCGGAGACGCTCCAGCCCTGCTCCTTGGCGATCAGGAGGAAGCCGACCCGGTCCATCTGGATGGCGTTGAGCGCTTTGTACTCGTGATCCGACGGCTCCGCCCCGCCCTTCGCCCCGAAGAGGCCGAGGGCGGCGAACAGGTTTGCGGCCGCGACGAGGAGGATGGCGACGAGAAGGGCGAGGATGGCGTTTTTCATGAATGGGGAAAGGAGATGGAAAGGAGGCAAGTCGGAAGCAAACCGGATTTGGCGAATTCTGTAAAGCGCAAAAGCATCGGGGCGGCAAACTGCGCAGGAAATCGCTTTCCGGCCCCTCATGCGCCCTTCCCGCCGGAGGCCGGGGTCGGAGGGGGGGCGACCACTCCGCGCGAATTCCTTCGATCCGTCCTGCCCCGAGAGGGCGATGGCTCGCCTCACGCTCCGGCCACGACGAAGGGCGCGCGGTATTCCCGCGTGAGCAGGGCGTCGGCCTCGGGATCGTCGAGGAACTTCTCCTTGCCGCCGTCGAGGAGGAGCCGGCGGCCGAGGGTCATGGGCGTCTTCTCCAGATCGACTCCAGCTTCGGCGAGATAGTGGCGGGTGCGCTCGAGATCCTCCCGGGCCTCCGCGTTCGTCTCCGCTTCGCCGAGGCGCGACCGGATCTCCTCGACCGATGCCCGGGTCCCGAGCCGGTAGGAAATGTTCGCGAGATGGCAGAGGGCCGAGGACTGGTGCCCCTCGAGGATCTCGGCCCTGAGATCCTCGCGCTTCCGGGTGCGGACGGCTTCGAGGAAGTTGGCGAAATGGTTCACCGACGTGCCTTCGAACGCCTCGATCAGTTTGCCCTCGGGGTCGTAGAGGCCGGTCTCGGCGACGATGCCCTCGCTGCCGTAGAAGAACCACATCGCCTTGATTTCGGGATGGAAGGGCGCGCTCTTCAGGCCCCGCGTCTCGCAAACGATGGTCTTGTCGCCGAAGTCGAAGATAGCCACCGGCGAGTTCGGCGTGTCGCCCACGTCGGTGTAGCCCAGGGGGCCGCGCTAGCGGAGGCAGCTGTTCCAGAGGCCT
>CAYMMC010000439.1:0-3483 GCA_964391125.1 uncultured Akkermansia sp. | reverse complement strand
GCGAACCTCCGTTGGCAGAGTCCGACCACGCTGACGCTGGAGGCGGGAAGTCACACCGTGTTCCAGGCGAATTCCGGCTCTGCGGCGGGCTACACCGGCCCGGGCCGCGTCGGATCCGCGGCCTACACGGAGGGAGCATTCATCACCAATACCTTCGCTGGGGCCAACTTCGATGCGATCGTGATGCGGGCCAACCAAGGTGCCGTCCCTCTTGCGGGCGCCATTGGCATCGCCTTGCGAGGAGCGATCCTGAGCACCGTGTCCGGAAACATCGACTTGGCGGGACGCGCGATGGGTGGCAGCCTGGAGAGCATTGTCATCTCGCATGGCGCCCATCTCCAATCGAGCGGCTCGGGCAACGTCACCCTCGACGGACAAGGCGGGCGTTCCGGAGTTCGAATGTTCTTCGGCGTTTCGGGCGGTCCCCGCGCCCAGGTCGACGTGGCGGATGGCAATCTGTCGATCCGCGGAATCGCCGAGGACGGGGTCGCCAACCAAGCCGGTGTCTTTCTCGATGGCGCCAGGCTCAACTCAAGCGGAGCCGGCAATATCGAGGTGTTCGGACAAGGCGGATCGGAATCGACAGACCCGAATCGCCGAGGCGCTTGGATTTATTCGACCCAGTTCGATCTGCAATCCACCGGATCGCTGAGCATCGAGGGTGTCGCCAACAGCGGGAATAGCCGCGGCCTGCATTTGGAGGGCGGCGGCATCGTTCACTCCGGAAGCGGAGCCATCCGACTGGTCGGCCAGGGGTCGGGCGACCTCGAGGACATCTATTCCAACATCTCCGTGGGTGGCGTCAGCGCGAGCGGAGACATCAGTATCGTCGCGGACAACATCGGTTGGACGACGGGTTCCATCCGTTCGACGGGAAATCTTCTGATTGCGCCGCGATCGGCTGACGCCAGCATCGGGATCGCTGGCGCCGCAGGCGATGTCCAGCTCGCCACGACCTTTCTCAATCGCATCCAGGACGGCTTCGGATCCATCACCATCGGAGCCGCGAACGGCAGCGGGACCGTCACCGTGGGGAGCTACACCTTCAAGGACGACCTCGTCATCCGCACCCCCATCGGCAGCGGCGACATCGTCCTGAGCGGCGCCCTCGCCACCGGCAGCGGCTCGCAGGCGGGCAGCATCGTCCTGCAAGCCGGTCGCAGCATCCTCGGCAGCAGCGGGGCCTCGGTGACGACGCAAGGCGAGGACATCGTCCTCAACGCCGACCGCGACCAGGGCACCGGAACCGACACCGGCGGCGGCAACATCCAGCTCGTCGGCACGACCGTGACCTCCAACGGCGGGGGCATCGTCCTGGGCGGCGGCAACGATCCGCGGGCAACGGCGGCGGCGGGTGTCGCCGCCACCGGCGAGGCGACCAAAGCGGGCGTTTACCTGACAGGCAGCACGCTGGCATCCGGCGCGGGGGCGATTTCCCTGAGAGGCCTGGGGGTGAATGGCAGCACGGCAACCCATGGCGTCCATGTGCTGGGGAACAGCCAATTGCTCAGCACATCGGGCGCGATCACCTTGCATGGCACCGGAGGCACCGGGGGCGCGGGGACGACTGAAGCCGACGGAAGCCGAGGGGTTGTTCTTGTCGGCACCAATACCAAGGTGGAGAGCGCATCAGGGAACATCCTGATCCATGGTCGGGGAGGCGGTGGCAGCAGCGTGAGGAATTACGGTGTTTTCATGGGAAGTGGGGCCAAAGTCATTTCGACGGGGACGACGGCGGATGCGGCGACCATTGCTTTGAACGGCACAGGAGGAACGGGAACCGGCTCCGCCCATTACGGCCTGTATCTGGCGGGTGCGACCACGGGGATCCAAAGCCAGGCCGGAAACATTACCCTCCAGGGACAGGGAGGCGGTGGTTCTGGAACCAATGCCGGCATTGTGAGCACGGGGCACATCATTTCCGGGGGGAATGCCGACATCGCGCTGGACGGTATCGGAGGAGGAGGGGCCGCTTCCAATTTTGGGATCTACCTTCTCACCAATAGCGTGATTGAAAGCCAGGGAAGCGGGTCCATCGAGATCACCGGCATCGGGAAAGGCAGCGGTGCGAGCAACCACGGTATTTATATGACCGGCGGGAGAATCACTGCCACCAGTACAAGCACGGGCAGCATCACTCTGGACGGAACGGGGGGCGACGGCACCGCCACCAACCACGGCGTCTTCTTGACCGGGGCCGGCACGGAGGTGAGCAGCGGCGGCAGCGGGTCCATCGACATCACCGGCAAGGGAGGCGATGGCAGCGCGGCGGGCAACCACGGCGTCTCCATGAGCGCTGCGGCCAAGGTCGCTTCCACGGGTGCGGGCAACATCACCTTGGACGGAACGGGGGGCGACGGCACCGCCACCAACCACGGCGTCTTGCTGACCGGGGCGGGAACGGAGATCACGACCAGCGGCAGTGGTTTCATCGACATCACCGGCAAGGGAGGCAATGGCAGCAGCGTCAACAACCATGGGATACTCCTTGAAAGCAGCGCCAAAGTGTCCGCTACCGAGACAGCGGCCCAAGGGGCCGGGATCACTCTGAATGGCGAAGGGGGATCTGTGGCGAATCCGGCGTCGTCTGACGCGTCCGGAGGGTCCCATGGCATCTACATCAACGGGGCCGCAAGCACCGTTGAAAGCCACTACGGTGACATTGCCATCACAGGCACGGGCGGGCATAGCTCCAGCGTAAGGAATTACGGCGTCCTGCTGTCAGGGAGAGTGCTGTCCCAAGGGACAAGCGGCGATGCCGCAACCATCGATCTATACGGCACGGGAGGGGTTGGCTCCAGCGGCCTTAACTATGGAGTGTACCTGTCTGCGAGCGGACGCGTGGAGAGCTTTGTCGGCGATATCCTGTTTGACGGAACGGGCGGCGGAAACGGCAGTGCTGTTGTGACGAGTTACGGCATCGTGATGCAGGCGTCCCAGGTCCTGTCCAAAGGGCATGGCGCCCTCGACGCGAACATCACCCTCCTGGGCGCTGGCGGAACGGGGATCGGCAGCAGCAACCACGGGGTCGCCTTGCTGGTGGGAGGCGGCGTTCCCGCGAACCTATCGAGCAGGAATGGCGACATTCATGTCACGGGCATGGGCGGGGAGCATCATGCGACTCCCGGCAGCAGAACCGGCAATGGGATCCACTTGACCGGTGGCAACATCCACTCGTCCGGAAGCGGCGACATCGTCTTGACGGGCACCGGCATCACGGACATCAGCACCAATGGCGAAGCAAGCAATGCGGTGGGGATGGCCAATGCGCAGGGGGACATCACCTTTGTCGCCGACACCATTGCCTGGAATGCGGTGGCGAAAATCCAATCCGAAGGAACGCTCACCATTCAACCGAGGACCACGCCCACCTCCATCGGCATCAACGGAGGCGCAGGCGGTCTACAGGTTGGCAGTGCGGTTCTCGGCGCCCTCCAGGACGGCTTCTCGGAGATCGTCATCGGCAACGCCGACGCCGGGAAC
>CAYMMC010000438.1:0-3486 GCA_964391125.1 uncultured Akkermansia sp. | reverse complement strand
GCGGAGTCGGTGAGTTGGATCATGCGCGAAAGGTAGAAGGCGAACGGCGAAAAGTAAAAGATGAAAAGCCAGCGGGTCGGCGCCCGCCCGCTGGCGGCAAGGCGCGGAGACGGCAATGCGGACGTTGGAAAGCTTCCCCGGACATGCCAGAATCCAGCGGACCTCCCCTCCCCTCTTCCACCGTCCATCCCATCCGTCCCCATGAACCGTGCCCTCCCCCTGACCTGCTGGCTCCTGCTCGCCGCCTCCTCGGTCCTTTCCCAAACCCGTCCGGTGGAGGAGCGGACCATTCTCGTCTGCGGCGACACCCTGGTCCATCTGGTCGATCCGGCGCGCTCGCGGGGGGAGACTCCCCACATCGTCTGGACCTGGGACGCCCGCGAGGCGGAGGATCTGCCGGAACTCTACCGGACCCGCTACTTCAACTCCGTCGACGACGTCAAGCCGGTGGCGGACGGCGCCCGCTTGCTGATCTCCTCCTCCTCCGGCGGCGTGGTGCTCTGGGATCTGGAGAAGAACCGCAGTCTCTTCCACGCCTACGTCCCCAACGCCCACTCCATCGAGCTGCTGCCCGGCGGGCTCGTCGCCGCCGCCGCCTCCACCCACGAGAAGGGAAACCTGCTGATGCTCTTCGATCCGGCGGCGGGCGACCAGCCCATCGCCACCGACGCGCTGCATTCCGCCCACGGCACGGTCTGGCACGAAGGGCGCCGCACCCTGTTCGCCCTGGGCTACGACGTGCTGCGGGAATACCAGGTCGAGGACGGAAAGCTGGAGCGGCTCCGCGAATGGAAGATCCCCGGCGAAAGCGGTCACGATCTCACCCTGGAGCCGGACGGCCGCCACTTCCTTCTCACCGAGCACACCGGCGCCTGGCGCTTCGACCTGGAGACGGAGCGCTTCTCCGAAATCGCCGGCTTTCCCAACGCGGAGAACATCAAGAGCCTCAATCTCGCCGCCGACGGCCAGTATCTCTACACCGTGCCCGAGGAGCGGTGGTGGACCCATCACGTCAGCCTGCACCGCCCCGCGCAGCGCCTCGCCTTCACAGCCAGCACGGTCTCCCAGGAGCGACGGTACCGGGAATGAGCGGAGCAGCGACGGCGAACCCGAGGTTCGAGCTCCGGGCTTCCGTGCCGCCGCCGTTCCCGCCGCAAGCCCCTCACTGCGCGAGATCGAGGACCACGAGCTTGCCGGCGGCGTTGCGGCAGTATCCGCGTCCATTGGCGAAGACGGGAACGGTCCAGACCTTTGGCGCGACGACCTGCTGCGTGAACACGGGCTTGTATTCCGTCGGCGTGACCGGAGCGATCTGGAGCTCTCCCGACTCGGATAGGACGATCAGGTGGCCCTGCACCGCCGCCGCGGCGCCGTGGCCGACTGCGGGCGCGGACCACTTCACCGTGCCGGTGGCGAGCTCCAGGCAGCGGAGGCCGGTCCCGTCCTGCCCCTCGTTGCCGCTCACGCCGTAGAGATGCCCGTCGATCAACACGGGAGCGTTCATCTGCGCCTGCATGTCGCGGCTCTGCCACACTTTCTCCAGCTTGGTGCCTCCCGCCCACCTCAGCAGGGTCGCCCCCTTGCCGTAGCCGCTGGTGATGAAGACCGAATCCCCTTCGACGATGGGGACGGCCGCGTTGACCCCGTAGCGGGTCATCCACTTGTGGCGCCACACCTCCGATCCGTCGCCGGCATCGACGCAGACGTAGCCGCGCTTGTTCGAGAAGACCACGAGCCGTCGCCCGTCGCGCATCAGCGGCTGGGGCGTCGAGTAGCCCGCCTCTTCGTCTCCCGATTTCCAAACCACCGAACCGTCGGCTTTCTCCAGACAGAGTCCCGAATCCCCCGCATTGACGAAGAGCCGCCCGTCCCACAGCAGCGGCGACCCGCTGAAGCCCCAAGTCGGCTTCGTGTAGCCGAAGTCCTCGTGCAGTTCCTTTCGCCAGACGATCCCGCCGCTCGCCGCGTCGAGGCAGAACAACTCCCCCTCCCGGGCGAGATGGTAGATCCGGTCTCCGTCGATCGCCGCCGTCCCGGTGGTCCCGCCTTGGAAGTAGAGGTCGCCCAGCGGCTGCGGGTAGGAGTGTTTCCACAGCAGCTTGCCCGTCTTCTCGTCGAAGCAGTAGAGGGTGTCCGCCCCCTCGCCGTGGCCGCTGACGACGACCCGGCCTCCGCCGATCACCGGGGCGCTGTAGCCGAGTCCGATCTCGGCGCTCCAAAGCACCTTCGCCTCCCCCGACACCCTCAGACCGGACTCCTGCGAAATACCGTCCAGTCCCGGTCCCCGGTAGCGCGGCCAATCGTCGGCATCGAGGATTCCCTTGGAAAGGAGAAGCACCGCGAGGCAGAATGCCGGATTGACGGGGAAAACGGGAGGGGCCAGCATCGACATGCGGTAAGCTCGCGAATATCCAAGTCCGCGCAAGCCCTCTCTCCGGAGCTCCTCGGCCACGGTCGCCCAACGTCCCTGTCCTCCGGGGCGACGAGTCGCCCCTCCGGTTCTTCCGGTCCCGGAAAACGATCCAATTTCCAAGGAGCCAGAGTTGGCGGCGCGGGGTATAAGGTATGGCCCAACGCCCTCCCCCATGCCTCTCTTCCTCGCCTCCATCTTCCTCAGCGCCTTCCTCCTCTTCCAGGTCCAGCCGGTCGTCGCCCGCTACATCCTGCCCTGGTACGGGGGCAGCCCCGGGGTCTGGACGACCTGCTTGCTCTTCTTCCAGTCCGGCCTCCTCGCCGGCTACGCCTATGCCCACGGCCTCGTCACCTTTCTCCGGGAGCGGCGAACGCTGCAGGCGGGCATCCATCTCGCCCTCCTCCTCTGCGCCTGCCTGCTGCTTCCCATCACGCCCTCGGCGGAATGGAAGCCCGACGGCGCGGAGGCGAGCCCCGTCCCCGGCATCGTCCGCCTGCTGGCCCTGACGGTGGGCGCGCCCTACCTCCTGCTCTCCGCATCGGGGCCGCTTCTGCAGCACTGGTTCGCCGAGACGCATCCGGGGCGCTCGCCCTATCGCCTCTACGCCGTCTCGAACCTGGGCAGCCTGCTCGGTCTCCTCACCTACCCCTTCCTTTTCGAACCCCTTCTCGCCGTCGGCGCGCAGACCTCGCTCTGGTCCTGGTCCTTCATCGCCTACGCGGTCCTCGCCGCCGCCGCCGGACTCGTCTTCGTCCGCCGCGCCCGCGCCGGGATCGACGCGACCGTGCCCTCGGAGAAGGCGCGGCGTCCTCCCCTCGCCGACGTGCTGCTGTGGACCGCCTTCAGCGCCTGCGGCTCCATGCTGCTGCTCTCGC
Source organism: uncultured Akkermansia sp. (assembly GCA_964391125.1). Classification (GTDB taxonomy): domain Bacteria; phylum Verrucomicrobiota; class Verrucomicrobiia; order Verrucomicrobiales; family DEV007; genus Arctic95D-9. Next base: position 198 of record CAYMMC010000438.1, on the reverse strand, counting down.
TGACCAGCCAGATGTGCCAGGACGTCGCCGTCGTCCCCTTTCTTTGGGTGGCGCCGCTCTCGCTCTATCTGCTGACCTTCATCATCGCCTTCGACCACGAACGTTGGTACTTCCGTCCCGTCGCCATCCCGCTCGCCGCCTCCGCCCTCGGTCTGACCGTGTGGCTCCTGAACCGCCAATACGCCCCCTTCGAGTGGC
>CAYMMC010000437.1:0-3493 GCA_964391125.1 uncultured Akkermansia sp. | reverse complement strand
GCTCATCGAGGTCGTCGAGACCCTTTCCCGGAAGCGGGTCGGGGCTCTCGTCGCGATCGAGCGCAGTATCGATCTGAAGCAGTATCTCGACAGCGGCACGAAGATGGACAGCCTGCTGAGTCCGGAGCTCGTCTACACCGTCTTCCATCCCGGCACGACCCTGCACGACGGGGGCATGATCGTGCGCATGGTCGACGAGCGCATCGCCGGGGCCGGCTGCGTCTTTCCCCTGATCCAGCGCGAGCTCAGCGACCAGGGCATCGGCCTGCGCCACCGCGCCGCGATGGGCATCACCGAGGAGTCCGACGCCGTGGCCCTGGTCGTGTCCGAGGAGACCGGGGCCATCTCCATCGCCATCAACGGAAAGCTGGAGCGGGACCTGGAGGGGAAGGAGCTGCAGGAGCGGCTCGACGAGCTGCTCAGCAATCAGGAACCCCACGAGGAGGAGGACGCCGATGGAGAGGATTAAGCGCTTTTTCGCGGAGAGCTGGCTGGCGAAGCTCGTCTCGCTCGTCCTCGCCTTCTCGATCTGGTATCTCGTCAAGTCGAACCTCGAGACGAGACACGACTTCCCCGTGCCCGGCACCGCGCCGGCGAACGCCTCCCGGACTCCGGGGGCGAGTCTGGAGGACTCCATTCTCGGGCCTCTGCTGCCCGCGCCGCTCCCGGCCCCCCTGCCCATCCCGGTCCCCGGCGGCGGCCCCCAGAACCGATCCGCAACCCTTCCATGAGCGGCCCCATCCGACGCTACTTCGGCACCGACGGCATCCGCGCCCGGGCGAACTTCCCCCCCCTGGTCCCCGAGTTCGCGGTCCGTCTCGGCCAGGCCGCCGCGGCGGTCTTCCTCGCCCGCCGCGGCGCCGCCCCGGACTGGCCCGTCGCCGTCGTCGGCAAGGACACGCGGCAGTCCTGCGACATGCTGGAGAGCGCCTTCGCCGCCGGGCTGGCCTCGCGCGGCATCGACGTGCGGCTCGCCGGGGTGGTGCCCACGCCGGCGGTCGCGAGGCTGGTCCTGGAGGAGGGGGCGGTCTTCGGCGCGGTGATCTCCGCCTCGCACAATCCTTTCGGCGACAACGGGATCAAGTTTTTCGGCCCCGACGGCTACAAGCCCGACGACGCCCTGGAATCGGAGATCGAGGCGGCGCTCGACGAAGCCGACGCGGCGTCTCCCGCCGGGGCGGTGGGCCGGATCGCGCCGCTGGCCCGCGCGGCGGACCGCTACGTCGCCTTCGTCCGCGGCACCGCCGGCGACGACCGCGAGCTCTTCCGGGGGCTGCGCGTCGCCCTCGACGCGGCCAACGGTTCCGCCTCGGAGACGAGCGAGGCGATCCTGCGGTCGCTCGGCGCCAAGGTCTCGGCCTTCCACCACCACCCCAGCGGGATCAACATCAACCTCGACTGCGGCTGCACCCACCCGGAGGTCGTCGCCGCCCTGGTGCGCGAGACCGGCGCCGACGTCGGCATCGCCCACGACGGGGACGCCGACCGGGTCCTGCTCTGCGACGAGACCGGCTCGCCGCTCGACGGCGACGAGGTCATGGCCATCGCCGCAGTGTCGATGCTGCGCGAGGGAACCCTCAAAGACCGCACCCTCGTCGCCACGGTGATGAGCAACGCCGGCCTCGACGAAGCCGTGCGGGCGGCGGGCGGCCGCGTCCTGCGCACGGGGGTGGGCGACCGCTACGTGGTCGAGGCGATGCGCCGCGCCGGCTGCAACTTCGGCGGCGAGCAAAGCGGGCATTTCGTCTTCCGCGACCACAACACCACCGGCGACGGCATTCTCGCCGCCGTGCAACTGCTGAAGGTCATGCGCCGGAGCGGCCGGCCGCTCAGCGAGCTGCGGCGCGTCATGACGAAGCTCCCCCAGGCGCAGCGCCACCTCCGCGTCCGCGAGAAGCCGCCGCTGGAGCGCCTCGCCGCCGCGCCCCTCGTCGCCGCCTTGGAGACGGCCCTGGGCGGCTCCGGCCGCGTCCTGCTGCGCTACTCCGGGACCGAATCGCTGCTGCGGCTGCTCGTGGAGGGGCGCGACGAGGCCTACATCGCCCGCGAGGCCGACGCCATCGCCGCCGCGATCCACGAGGAGATCGGGGAATGAGGAAGGACGGGCTCTTCATCGCCGGAACGGACACCGGGGTGGGAAAGACTTGGGTGACGGTCCGGCTGCTCCGCCACCTGCGGGAAGGGGGGCACGGCGCCGTGGGTCTGAAGCCGGTCGAATGCGGCGGCCGGGGGGACGCCGCCGCCCTGCGCGAGGCCTGCGGCGGCGCGCTCTCCCTCGACGAGGTCAAGCCCGTCCACGTCGAGGAGCCCCTCGCCCCCGCCGCCTTGGAGAACCCGCCACGGATCGATTTCGACGCGATCCGCGACCATTGCGCCTCTCTGGCAGGGCGCCACGGAACCGTTCTCGTCGAGGGCGCCGGAGGCTGGCTGGCGCCCCTCGACGCGCGGCGCACCATGGCCGACCTCGCCGCCGCCCTCGGCCTGCCCGTCCTCCTCGTCGCCGCGAACCGGCTCGGCGTCCTGAACCAGGTGCTGCTGACGCTGCGGGCGGTGGAGGCGACGGGGCTGGCTTGCCGCGCCGTCTTTCTCAACGACCTCGACGCCGCCCCCGATCCGTCCCGGGCCAGCAACGCCCGCGTCCTCCGCGAGATCGTTCCGGGCCTCCCCGTGATCGAAGGAGATGTGGAGGCGCTGGGGGCGCTGGGGGCGCTGGGGGCGCTGATTTTGTAGATGGGGTTGGTGGAGGGCGATCCTCGTCGGCGCGGGGGTCGGGGGTCCTGAAAACGTTCGATCCGCGCTCGGTGAGCGCGGCGCCGCCTTCGGCGGGCGTCCGGCCTTGCGTTTGACAACGCATCGTCGATCCAATCGATGATGTTCCTTTTATACGGATTAACGACCGTTTCCGGCACAACAAAGGAAGCTGCGGTGGCTTTGGCAGTGGCATGGGCTTCCAGCCCATGCACCGGTCCGCCACGACCGGAGGCCGGTGCAGTCCCGCCCGCTTCACAAGGCAGTGCTTGGCGCGAGCCCGGAAGCGAATGGAACGGCAAGGGCCTTCGGCGTCCACGCACGATGCATGGGCTGGAAGCCCATGCCACATTCGGCGAGGCCTGCCCTTCGCCCATGATGCCGAATCAAACCATTAAACCGTATTATTAATCGATTCGCCGATTTGGCGGCGGACGCGCTAGGATGCCCCCAACCGACCGACCCCACCCATGGAAACTTTGCTCGTCCTCGTCCTGCTCGCCGTCCTGATTCTCGCCTTCGTCTCCCTCTCCAAGCTCGGCGGAATGGGACGGCGCTTCGACGAGATCCAGACGGACCTGCGCGAAATGCGGGCGTTGCTGGGTTCGCTGAAGCCGTCGGAAACGGAGGCCGAAGCGCCGACCCGGCCCGAAGCGGAGACCGAAGCGACGAGGAAACCCGTGCCACCGGCTCTGCCCGCCGCCGTGGCGCCGCCGACCCGTCGAAGCGCGTCGCCGCCTCCGCT
>CAYMMC010000436.1:0-3518 GCA_964391125.1 uncultured Akkermansia sp. | reverse complement strand
CTTATTAAAGCACAGCTTCCCCCATGCGTTGTCCGCATTCCGACGACGCGCACCGCCGCCATGGACCCATTCCCCGATCTTCCTCCGCTGGAGCGGCTCCGCCGCATCATGCACGCGCTGCGAGCGCCGGGAGGCTGCCCCTGGGACGCCGAGCAGACCCACGAGAGCCTCGCCCGCCACGCCATCGAGGAAGCCTACGAAGTCGCCGCGGCGGTGCGCTCGGGAGACCGCGACGAACTCGTCGACGAGCTGGGCGATCTCCTGCTGCAGCCGGTCTTCCACGCCGAGATCGCCTCGGAGGCAGGGCGCTTCGACCTCGACGACGTCGCGACGGCCATTTGCGAGAAGCTCGTCCGCCGCCATCCCCACGTCTTCGGCGAGTCGGTCGCGGACACTTCCGAGGCCGTCCTGGCGCAATGGGAGGCGATCAAGTCGGAGGAGAGGGCGAGCGCGGCCTCCGCCGCCCCGTCGCAGGGGAAGGACTATCTCCTCGGGAAGGCGAACGAGGGCCAGCCAGCCCTGCTCGCGGCGGCCAAGCTCCAGAGAAAGGCGGCCTCGGTCGGTTTCGACTGGGCCGACCCGGCGGCGGTGGTCGCCAAGGTGCGCGAGGAGCTCGGGGAGGTCGAGGCGGCGCTCGCCTCCGGCTCGGCGGCGGCGGTGGGCGAGGAGATCGGGGATCTCCTCTTCGCCGTCGCGAACCTCGCCCGCAAGGCGGGGCACGAGGCCGAGACGCTGCTCGACGCGGCCAACCGGAAGTTCGTCCGGCGCTTCCGGGCGGTCGAGGACGAGCTGCGCCGCCGCGGGCTGCCGACGGGGGAGGCGGGCTTGGCGGAATTGGACGCGGCCTGGAATCGGGTCAAGGCCGAGGAAGCGGAATGAACTCGCCCGACGGGCGTCTTTTCGTTTTCGTTCGGAGCAAATCGCGATTAGCTTGCAGGGTGTCCGCTCGGATCCTGGCCGTTCTTCAACCGACAAGCCTCCGAAGCGCACCGAAGCCCTTCGCCCTAATCCACGGATGAAACCGGGAACGATCCAATTTCTCGCTTTGGCGGCCTTCGGCCTCCTCGCTGGCTGCGCGGCGACCGCCTCGGGTCCGGTCGCGATCACGAAGGTGAACCCCTACCACCTCTACGACTCCTCCGTCATCAAGACGGAGGACCGGATGATCCGCTTCGAGAAGCTCCGCCTCCTGCACGGGGCGGTCGAGGCCTCGGAGCAGCGCGAGCGCTACGGCAACTACTTCTCCATCTTCTGGACCACGAAGGCCCGCGCCCCCGTCACGGTCCGCCTGGAATACCGCCAGGGCTCGACGGGGCCCCGCGTGCATGTGCAGGAGATCCACGTGGCCAAGCCGAAGCGCAGCAACGAAACCGAATTCCAGATCGTCGGGGACGACTACCACAAGAACGGAAAGGTCACCCAGTGGAAAGCCTCCATCGTCGAGAACGGGACGGTCGTCGCCGAATACAAGTCCTATCTCTGGCAGTGAACCGTTTTCCGCGCCCATCGCATGAGCGTTCAGACTGAAGCCACCCCGCCAGCTCCCGCCAGGCCGAACCGGCCGCGGCGGGGCGCCCGAAAGCAGTCCGGGCAGAAACGAGCCGGCTGCGGGGGCAACCCCATGGTCCCGTGAGCGTCGAGGAATCCATTCGAGTCGGATGTCTGGGCCCGGTCGCTTGGGTCCGGGTGGACGGGGCGGCGAATCACGAAAACGCGGCCTGCATCAAGAAGTTCCTCGTCGGTCGATTCGAAAGGGGGTGGCGGCGCTTCGTGATCGATCTCGGCGGCTGCCGGGGGATCGACTCGACCTTCATCGGAATGCTCTACCGGCTCGCCACGAGGGTCGCCGCAGCGGATCCGGCGGGCGGCGTGGACGTGATCAACCCCGGCGAGCGGAACGCGAACTCCATCCGCAAGCTCGGACTGGACGACCGCATCCGCCTCGATCTGACCGGCGAGCGCTGGCGGCGCGAGCGCGAGCTCGTCGCGGAGAATCTCAGCAAGCCGTCCTGCGGCGGACCGCTCGACCGGGTCGAGCACGCCGAGTTCGTCCTCCAAGCCCACGAGGCCCTCCTCGCGGCGAACGAGGAGAACCGGAGCCGCTTCCGTGACGTGGTCGAGTTCCTGCGGCAGGAACTGGAGGCGCAGACGGCGGACAAGTGAGTCCCCGCGCCTCCGGCAAGCCATGGAACACGTCGTCTACGCCATCCTTCTCGCGATCGCCGCCGCCGCCGCCGTCTGGATGGGGGCGGGCCGCCGCCGCGCCGCCGACCGCTTCGAGCGCCTCGCCCGCGAGCTCGACGCCGTCGAGGTGGAGGAGCGCCGCATGTTCGACTTCCTCCACGGCCTCGGCGAGAAGCTCCAGGCCGACCATTCCCCGGCGAACATGCACCGCTACATCGTCGACGGGGTCGCCGAAGTCGTCGGCGGAGAGGCCGGCGTGCTCTACCTCATCGACCCGGAGACGGGCCGCCTCGTCCCGGCCTGCCAATCCGCCGCGACCGCGCCCGTCCTTCCCGCGCCGACGGAGGTTCTCGAGGAGTCCGACCTGGGCGAAGCCGAAAGCCACTACCGCGGCTACCTCCGGCTTTCCCTGCTGATGCCCGGCGAAAGCTTCATCGGCCGGGTCCTGAGGGAGGGGCGTCTCGTCCATGCGCCCGACATCGCCCGCGAGCCGGAATTCGCCTCCGGGGGCTCGGATCCGCGCTTCCACGAAGGCGTCGCCGCCCTCGCCGTGCCGCTCGTCTACGCGAAGAAGGCCGTCGGCGTCCTCGCGATCACGCGGCGCGAAGGCGGCCCCTTCAGCCAGAACGACGAGGAGGTCTTCGCCAGCATCGCCGAGCAGAGCGCCTTCGCCCTCGGCAGCGCCATCCTCCACGTGGAGGCGGCGGAGAAGCGGCGCTTCGAGCGCGAGCTGACCCAGGCCAGCGAGATTCAGCGCGTGCTCCTGCCCCGCGCCGCGCCGGCGCTCTCCGACTACGGGATCGCTGCGGAATACAAGGCGGCCCGCCACGTCAGCGGCGACTACTACGACTACGTGATGGTCGACGAGGACCGCTACGGCATCGCCATCGGCGACGTCTGCGGGAAGGGCATCGCCGCCTCGCTCATCATGGCGATGTGCCGGTCGAACCTCCGCAGCCGCGCCCCGGAGAACCTCTCGCCCGCCTCGGTGCTGCATTCGGTGAACCACTCCATCTTTCCCGACATCCGCGAGGACATGTTCGTGAGCCTGCTCTATCTCATCCTGGAGAGGGGGTCGAACGAGATCACCCTGGCCCGCGCCGGGCACGAGCCGCCCATCCTCTATCGCCGCGCCACCGGTGGGACCGAGGTCGTCGAGACCTCCGGCTTGGCCGCCGGAATCGACGAGGGCTCGGTCTTCAAGCGCTCCGTCAAGGACTACCGCCTGCGCATGGAGTCGGGCGACGTCCTGCTGCTCTACACCGACGGGATCGTCGAATGCGAGAACGCGGAGGACGAGGAGTTCGGGATCGACCGCCTCCGCCGCGTCCTCG
>CAYMMC010000435.1:0-3524 GCA_964391125.1 uncultured Akkermansia sp. | reverse complement strand
TGGGGCTGGAGCCGATCAAGGTCCTCGAGGTCGTCACCTTCTACCCCGGCTTCCGCCAGGAGGCGCCGGGCAAATACCACATCCGCGTCTGCCGCACCCTGAGCTGCGCCATGGCCGGGAGCTACGAGCTGATGGAGTCGCTCTGCGCCAAGACCGGCATCGACCGCTCCGGCGTGGACCACCACCATCCCATCGCGGTCAGCCCCGACGGGAAATACAGCATCGAGTTCGCCGAATGCCTCGCCAGTTGCGGCTTCGGCCCCGTCTGCATGGTCAACGACGACTTCCACGAGTCCGTCGCCGACGCCGACGAGATCCTGAAGCAATATCCCTGACGATGAGCGGCATCACCTACAAGAGCGGCCGCGAGCCGCACCCGAAGGAGCATCGGGTCGTCTTCCGCAACGTGGACCGCGCCGGCTGGGACACGGGCATCGACACCTACCTCGGAGAGGGCGGCTACGAGCAACTCAAGAAGGCCCTCGCGATGGAGCCTTCCGCCATCACCGAGGAGGTCAAGAAATCCGGCCTGCGCGGGCGCGGCGGGGCCGGCTTCCCCTGCGGGGTGAAGTGGACCTTCATCCCCCCCGGCAACACCAAGCCGGTCTACCTCATCTGCAACGCCGACGAGTCCGAGCCAGGCACCTTCAAGGACCGCTACATCCTCCACCAGGATCCCCACCAGCTTCTCGAGGGCATGGCCATCGCCTGCTTCGCGGTCGGGGCGAAGCTCGCCTACATCTACATCCGCGAGGAGTTCCCCGAGGCGGCCAAGGTCGTCGAGCGGGCCATCGCCGAGGCGAAGGAGAAGGGCTTCCTCGGCAAGGACATCCTCGGCTCCGGCTTCGACCTCGAGATCTACGTCCATCGCGGCGCCGGGGCCTACATCTGCGGCGAGGAGACCGGCCTGATCGAGTCGCTCGAGGGCAAGCGCCCCTACCCGCGCATCAAGCCGCCCTACTTCCCCGCCGCGATGGGGCTCTACCTCTGCCCCACCATCGTCAACAACGTCGAGACCCTCTGCCACGTGAAGCACATCCTCGAGATGGGCGGCGAGGAATGGGCCAAGACCGGCACGAAGAACAACACCGGCACCCGCATCCTCTGCGTCAGCGGCGACGTGAAGAAGCCCGGCTACTTCGAGGTCCAGGTCGGCCACGTCACCCTCGGCGAGGTCATCAACGACCTCTGCGGCGGCCTCAAGGAAGGGCGCGAGCTGAAGGCCGTCATCCCCGGCGGCTCCTCCGCCAAGGTCCTCCGCGCCGACGAGACCTTCACCGTGGGACGCGGCGACGAGGCCCGCCAGCTCACCATCTGGGACATTCCCATGGACTTCGACACCATGGCCGCCTGCGGCTCCATGGCCGGGTCGGGCGGGGTCATCGTCATCGACGACAGCCGCTCCATCAGCTGGGTGCTGAACAACATCAACAACTTCTACGCCCACGAATCCTGCGGGCAGTGCACCCCCTGCCGCGAAGGCTCGCTCTGGATGAAGAAGATCACCGACCGCGTCGTCGCGGGCAAGGCCTCGCCGAGCGACATCGACACCCTCTACGGCGTCGCCAAGAACATCGACGGGCGCACCATCTGCGCCTTCGGCGAGGCCTGCTCCTGGCCCACCGAGAGCTTCGTCGAGAAATTCCGCGACGAGCTCGTCGGCGACACCAGGCCCGAGCAGGAAGACGCCATCGTCAACGCCGAAACCCTCACCGCCGCCGCCGGACTCAGATGAGCGAACCGACGAAGACCGATCTCGTGGACGTCCAGATCGACGGCGTCTGGCACCAGTTCCCCAAGGGCACGCGGCTCATCGAGGCCTGCCGCCAGGCCGGCGTCGAGGTGCCGCACTACTGCTACCACCCCAAGCTGACCTCGCCCGGCAACTGCCGCATGTGCCTCGTCGAGACCGGGATGCCGCCGCGCCCCATGCCCGGGGCCGAGCCGCCCCAGCCCGACGAGAGCGGGCACCTGCCGATCTCCTGGATGCCGCGCCCCGTCATCGCCTGCGCCAACACCGTCGCGCCGAACATGGGGGTGCGCACCACCGGCCCCCTCACCGAAGGCTGCCGCGAAGGAGTGATGGAATTCCTCCTCGCGAACCACCCCCTCGACTGCCCCATCTGCGACCAGGCCGGCGAATGCACCTTGCAGGAATACAGCGTCGAGCACGGCAAGGGCGAGTCGCGCTTCCGCGAGCGGAAGGTGAAGAAGCCGAAGAACGTCGAGGTCGGCCCCCGCGTCCGCCTCGACGACGAGCGCTGCATCATGTGCAGCCGCTGCATCCGCTTCACCGACGAGATCGCCGACGATCCCGTCCTCGGCTTCACCGACCGCGGCAGCCACACCGTTCTCGCCGTTTATCCCGGTCGCGAGCTGGCCAACAACTACTCGCTCAACACCGTCGACATCTGTCCCGTCGGCGCCTTGACCTCGAACGACTTCCGCTTCCAGATGCGCGTCTGGTTCATGCGCGAGACGCAGACCATCGACACGAACTGCGCCACCGGCTGCAACATCACCGTCTACAGCCGCGAAAACCAAATCTACCGCATCGTCCCGCGCCGCAATAACGAGGTCAACAGCGACTGGATGCCCGACTCCCACCGCCTCAACTTCCACTGGATCGACGGCGAGGCGCGCCTCGCCGAGCCGATGCTGAAGGTGAACGGCATCCATCGTCCCGCGACCTGGAAGGAGGCCCTCACCGTCGCGGCGGACCGCTTGGCGGCTCTCTCAGGAGGCGAGATCGCCGTGATCGCCTCGGCCCGCATGACGAACGAGGAGCTTTTCATGACGAGCCGCCTCGTCAAACAACTCGGCGCCGGCCATGTCGAGACCGTGCCGCGCCAAGGCGAGGCCGACGGCTACCTCGTCTCCGCCGACCGCAACCCGAACACCAAGGGCGTCGAGCTCGTCCTCGGATTGGAGAAGCCCGGCAGCACCCTCGACCGGGTCAAGTCCGGCATCGAAGAGGGCCGCATCAAGGCGCTGATCGTCCTGCAGGAGAACCTCGTCGAGGACGCCGGATTCTCGCCCGAACTGCTCGGCAAGCTCGACTTCCTCCTCGCCACCCATCCGCTCGCCAACCCGACCACCGGCCTCGCCGACGTCGTCCTGCCCGGCGCCTGCTGGGCGGAGAAGACGGGCACCATGATCAACGTCACCGGTCGCCTCCAGCGACTCAACAAGGCCGTCGACGGCCCCGGCCAGACCCGCGAGCCCTGGGAGATCGTGCGCGACCTCATCCATGCGCTGGGCGGAGGCAACGGCATCTACTCCGTGACCGAGATTTTCAAACTGCTCGCCGCCGAGGTGCCCGAGTTCAAGGGCCTCTCCTGGGGCCAGATCGGCGATCTCGGCCTTCCCCTCGTCGAAACCGGCGAGACCATCCCCGCCCTCGAGCGCGAGAGGCAGCGCATCGCTGCCGGGATCATCGTCGGTTGAATATCCCCATGAATTTCCAAGGCAACAAGCGATCCGGAATGTGGCATGGGCATCCTGCCCATGCACCGTGTGAAGGC
>CAYMMC010000434.1:0-3528 GCA_964391125.1 uncultured Akkermansia sp. | reverse complement strand
AGCGTGACCGTACAGGGTCCGGTGGAGCGCCTGACCCTGTCCACCGATGGGATCGCCAAGCGCGAGACCCTGCCGGTGTCGCTCATGCCCGAGGGCCTGCTGAGGTCCCTCGACGAAAGCGCCGTGCGCGATCTCGTGGCCTACCTGATGGCCCGAGCTCCCGTGGCGGATCCGTGAGGCCGTCGGTCATTGTCCAATAGGAAAACTTCCGGGTTTGCCGGAGGAGTCCGCACCCGATTTCCCTTTGCTCTCCGCGCATCCTTCGCGACAGTTCCTCGCCATGTCCAGCCCCTTCATCCACGACGACTTCATGTTGCAGTCGCCCGCCGCGCGGGAGCTCTACCACCACTTCGCGAAAGACGAGCCCATCCTCGACTTCCACAACCACCTCCCCCCGAACGAGATCGCGGCGGACCGGAGTTTCGGGACGCTCTACGACATCTGGCTCGCCGGCGACCACTACAAATGGCGGGCCATGCGGGCCAACGGCATCCCCGAGGAGGCCGTCACCGGCTCCGCCCCGCCCCGCGAGAAGTTCGACGCCTGGGCGGAGACCGTGCCCCACTGCCTTCGCAACGCGCTCTACCACTGGACCCACCTGGAGCTGGCCCGCTACTTCGACTTCCACGAACTGTTCTCGCCGAAAACCGCCGACGCCGTCTGGGAAAAGGGGCTCGAAATCCTCGCCCGCCCCTCGCATTCCTGCCGCGGGCTGCTCGTGCGGAGCCGGGTCCGCGCCCTCTGCACCACCGACGATCCCACCGACACGCTGGAGCATCACCGCGCCATCGCCGCGGATCCGGACTTCGACGTTCGGGTCTACCCCACCTATCGCCCCGACCGCGCCCTCTGGGTCCACGAGGCCGAGAGCTTCAACGCCTACGCCGACCGGCTCGCCGAGGCGAGCGGCACGGACACCTCGACGCTGGCGGGCTTCCGCGACGCCCTGCGGGCGCGGCACGACTACTTCCACGAACTCGGCGGACGCCTCTCCGACCACGGACTGCACCACCTCTTCGACGCCGACTGCAGCGAGGAGAAGGCCGCCGCCATCTTCGACAAGGTGCGCCGGGGGCAGTCCGCCGACGAGGCCGAGACCGAGGCCTTCGGAGCCTACCTGATGCTCTTCTTCGGCGAGCTCAACGCCGCGCGCGGGTGGACCATGCAGCTCCACATCGGGGCCGAGCGGAACAACAGCCAGCGCCTCTTCGAACGGCTCGGTCGCGACGTCGGCTGCGACTCCATGGCCGACGTGGCGCACGCCTTCGCGGTGCGCCGCTACCTCAACACCCTCGACCAGCGCGGCCACCTGCCCAAGGTGATGCTCTACAACCTGAATCCCAAGGACAACTACGCCCTTTCGACGATGCTCGGAAACTTCCTGGAGGCCAAGCCCGGCGACCCGCCCTGCCGCCTCCAGCTCGGCACGGCCTGGTGGTTCATGGACACCAAGGAGGGCATGGAGTGGCAGATCAACGCCTTCTCCAACACCAGCCTGCTCTCGCGCTTCAACGGAATGCTCACCGACTCGCGCAGCTTCCTCTCCTTCACCCGGCACGAGTACTTCCGCCGCATCCTCTGCAACCTCGTCGGCGCCGACATCGAGAACGGGGAGATCCCGCGCGATCTCGACCTCGTCGGCGACATGGTGCGCCGCATCTGCTACCGGAACGCGGCGGAGTTCTTCGGACTGGAGCTGCCCTCGTGAGCCGTCCGACCCAGCGCCGCTACGACGCCATCGTCCTGGGGGGCGGGGTCGCCGCCCTGTGGACCGCCAACGCGCTGAAGCGGGCGGGACGGTCTCTCCTCGTCCTGACGAACGCCCCACTCGGCTCGGGCCAGTCCCTCGCCGCGCAGGGGGTGATCCACGGCGGCCTGAAATACGCCCTCGGCGGGAAGCTCACCGACGCCTCCGAGGCCCTCTCCGCCATGCCGGCCCGCTGGCTGGCCGCGCTGCGGGGCGAAGGCCCCGTCGATCTCCGCAGGGCGCGCCTGCTCAGCGACCACCAGATTCTCTGGAGCCTGCCGAACGTCGTCAGCCAGGCCGTCGGCTTCTTCGGAAGCAAGGCCATGCGCGGTCGCTCCTCCGCCCTCGCGCGGGAGGACTACCCGCCCGTCTTCGACTCGCCGCAGTACAAGGGCCGCCTCTTCCGCATCGACGAACCCGTCGTGGATCCGGTCTCCGTCCTCCGCGAGCTCGCCCGGGGCGTCGCCGGAGAGACGCGCCTCGTCGCCTGGGGCGAAAACGCCTGGCTGCAGCCCGACGCGGAGGGCATCGCCGCGATCCGCCTGCGCGAGGCGAGCGGCGCGGAGCTCGAACTGCGCGCCTCGGACTACCTTTTCGCCGCCGGTGCGGGCAACGCCGGGCTCCTCTCCGCCATCGGGCTGTCCTCCCCCGCGATGCAGCGGCGTCCGCTCCATCAGGTCGTCGTCCGCAAGGTCGGCCTGCCCGCCTTCTTCTCCGTCTGCGTCGGCACGGGACCGAAGCCCCCCCTGGTTTCGACGACCCATCTCGATTCCGCCGGACGCACCCTCTGGTACCTCGGCGGAGACCTCGCCGAAGCGGAGGGCGTCGCCCGCAGCGAGGCGGAGCAGATCGCCTTCGCCCAGGCGCTCCTCGCGAAGCGGCTGCCTTGGATCGGACTCGACGGCGCCGACTGGTTCGGCTGCCGCGTCGACCGGGCCGAGCCCCTCACCGGCACCGGCGACCGTCCCCCCGGCGCCTTCTGCCATCGCGTGGGAAACGTCCTCGTCGCCTGGCCGACGAAGTTCGCCCTCGCTCCCGAACTGGCGGATCGGGTGCTCGCCCGGACCGAACCGGGCGGCGTCCCGGCGCCCCCGCCGCTGGATTTGCCCCGGCCCAGCCAGGGAAGACCGCCCTGGGATCTGCCGTGAGGCCTCCCCTCGGATCCAGCAAAGCTTCGCTTTTCAAGACCTCGGCGACCGCAAAGTGGAGGCCGATTTCAAGGGAGGCAAGGTCAGCGCCGACGGCGGCGTGCTGGGTGCCAGTTCGTCCGTTCACCAGCCCGTCCCCACGTTCCACTCCTCCATCAGCTCGACGGGGATCTCGTCGAGGAAGCGGGAGGGGCGCTGCAGGACGTCGCCGGTGAAGGAGCCGTGCCAGAGCAGGGGGTAGGTCAAATAGAGCTCGTCCTTGGCCCGGGTCACGGCCACGTAGAAGAGGCGGCGCTCCTCCTCGAGGCCATCCTGTTCGTCGCCGTCCTCGTCGAGGACTCGGCCGTTGGGGAACATGCCGTCGGCGAGCCAGACGCAGAAGACGACCCTCCATTCCAAGCCCTTGGCCTGGTGGACGGAGCTGAGGCAGACCGACTCGGAATCGGGCTGCGCCGCGGTGGCCTCGACGGCGTCCTGCCCGGCCAGGAGGCTGAGCTGGGTGAGAAACTCGCCGATGTCGCCGAAGCGCTCGGCGTAGCGCTCCAGTTGGAGGAGGTCCTGCTTGCGGGTCTCGTAGTTCGAGAACTTGCCCTTCATGTAGTCCTCGTAGACGCCTCCGAGGATGGAGGGCAT
>CAYMMC010000433.1:0-3529 GCA_964391125.1 uncultured Akkermansia sp. | reverse complement strand
GGAAGCGCAACGTCCGGCTCGCCGACCTGGAGTTCTTCCCCGATGGCCGCGCCGTCTTCGTCACCTTCGATGGCGACGTCTGGATCGCGACGGGCATCGACGCCGCCGAGGGGGCGGAATGGCGCCGCTTCGCCTCGGGGCTTCACGAGCCGCAGAACCTCGCCATCCGCGACGGCGAGATCTTCGTCTTCGACCGCAACGGCATCGTGCGCCTGCACGACAGCGACGGCAACGGCGAAGCCGACTGGCACGAGAACGTCTCCAACGTCTTCGCCCAGTCCGCCGAGACCCGTCAATACGCGAACGACTTCGTCGCCCTGCCCGACGGCGGATTCTACGTCGCCCTCGGCGGGCAGATCGGCTCCAGCATCGGAAAGCTCAACGGCACCGTCATCGAGATCGCCCCGGGCGGCGACTCCTACGAAGTCGTCGCCACCGGCCTGCGCCAGCCCTATCTCGGCTACGACCCGAAAACCGGCATCCTCACCGCGAGCGACCAGCAGGGAAACTGGAAGCCCGCCACCCCCATCTACCGGGTCGAGCCCGGACGCTACTTCGGCTTCCAGCCCGAGAAGTTCAAGGACAAGGCCGAGCATCCCGCGACCATCGACGACCCCGAAGTCTGGATTCCGCATTTCATCAACCAGTCTGGGGCCGGACAAGTCTGGATCCGGCAGGTCGGCGAGACCGCCCCGCGGATGGGCCCGCTCAACGACGCGCTCGTCCACATCGGCTACAACCGGCCCGAAATCTTCAAGATCTACCTCGATCCCCAAGGACGCCAGGGCGCGGTGATGCCGCTGCTCGCGGGCTTCCCCTCGGGCCTCCTCAACGGGCGCGTCCATCCGCTCGACGGCTATCTCTACGTGACCGGCTTCCAGATCTTCGGCAGCTCGGGCTCGCGCATCAGCGGGGTCTTCCGCGTGCGGCCGGGAGCGGCGAAGCCCTGGCTGCCGCGCGAGATCCGCGCCGAGGCCCGCGGCGTGCTGCTGAGCTTCGACGAGGCCCTCGCGCCCGAGCTCGCCGCCGAGCTGGGACGCTACTCCGCCGACCGCTGGAACTACCGCCAGACCCACGCCTACGGCTCGGGCAACTACCGCCTCGACGGCGAGCCGGGGCAGGACGCGCTGCCGGTGCTGAGCGCCAAACTTTCGCAGGATCGCAAGTCCCTTTTCCTGGGCATCGGCGACATGCGTCCGTCCCACTCCCTCCGCCTCACCTACCGGCTGCCCGCGCCCGAGGTGGCGCAGGTGGAGAACGCCTACCTCACCGTGCATTCCCTGCCCACCCTCGACCTGACGGCCCTCGGCTTCGCCGACGACGAGGTCGACCTCACCCCCCGCGCCGACCTCGGCGACGGAGGGGGCACGGTCGAGCCCAGCGCCGAGCTCGGCAGGGAGGTCGCGCTGCGCTACGGCTGCGTCGCCTGCCATGCCACCGGCGACTCCTCCCTGCCCGCGCCCCCGCCCTCGGGAGGCGGCGCCGATCTCGCGGTCGGTCCGCCCTGGGTCGGACTGTGGGGGGCGAAGCGCGTCTTCTCCGACGGCTCGACGCTGAACAAAGTCGACGCCGCCTATCTGCGCGAGTCCATCCTCGACCCGGCGCGCCGCGTCATGGAGGGCTACGAGATGGAGCGCACCGGCGTCGGGATGCCCTCCTATCTCGGGGTGCTGCAGGATCACGAGATCGACTCCATCGTTCTGTTCATCGAAACACTGAGGAAGGAGAAGAAAAAGAAGTGATCCGCCCCATGCGCGTCCTCCCACGGCTGTCCGCCTTGCTCGTGCTCGCCTCTTCCCTCTCCCACGGGACAGCGCGGAGCGATTGGCGGATCGAGGACCAGTCGCCCGCGCAGGATCCCGCCGCGCCCTTCGTCCACGAGCGCAAGATCGTGCGGAGGGACGGCGAGACGGGACGGGCGACGGAGCGGCGAGTCGATCTGGTCTGGTTCCACGCGTCGACCCACACCTTCGCCGTCGTCGACA
Source organism: uncultured Akkermansia sp. (assembly GCA_964391125.1). GTDB lineage: Bacteria > Verrucomicrobiota > Verrucomicrobiia > Verrucomicrobiales > DEV007 > Arctic95D-9. The sequence goes on along the minus strand of CAYMMC010000433.1, from coordinate 1,544 downwards.
ACGGCCCCTCCGGCGCGACCCGATACGCCGGACTCGCCGAGGCGATGCGGGCGAACGGCGCCCTCGCCGGCTGCAACGGCGGCTTCTTCCACCCCGACCTCTCGCCCTCCGGCCTCATGATCTCGGGCGGCGAGAAGACGGGGCGCTTCGGCCAGGGGGCGCTTCTCAGCGGCGTGCTCCTCTCCAGCGGGCGGCGCAATCCCTACCTCCTCCGCCGCGGAGAATACGACGCGGAAACCTACCGGGCCACCGACCTGGTCCAGTCGGGCCCCTTCCTCGTCGACCAGGGCGCGACGGTGCGGGGCCTGTCGCCGGAGAGCTCGCGGCGGCGGACCTTCGTCCTCCACGACGGCGGCCAGTGGTTCGCCCTCGGCCTGAGCGATCCCTTTACCCTCGCCGAACTCGGCGAAGTCCTCGCGCGGAAGGACTTCTCGCCCTCGCGCCGGATCCACCGGGCGCTCAATCTCGACGGCGGCACCTCCTCGGGCCTGTATCTCGACCGGGGCAGCCTGGGCGCGGCGCTCGCCGTCGAACCGTCCAAGACCGTGCGGAACTTCGTCGCCATCGTGCCCCGCCAGCGGCGCTGAAGGCGTGGGGATGCGCCAGGGGGGGGCCGCCACCTCACGCAATCTCCACAACGAGCGGCTCCAACGATGACGTGTGCTCTCCGAGCATTGTGCCTCGGTGGGGTATGGCTGCCCCGCCCACCCCTCTTCGGCGCCTTTTCGCCTTTTTGCGGCAAATCCCCGGAGCCTACCGCGAAAACACGAAGCCGCTCCCGTCCACGCCGACGCGGATGGTGTCGCCGTCCGTGAACTTGCCGTCGAGAAGATCGAGGCTGAGGGGATCGAGGAGGCGCTGCTGGATGACGCGCTTCAGCGGGCGGGCGCCGTAGGCGGGATCGTAGCCCTCGGTCGCGAGGCGCTCCACGGCCTCGGGCGAAAGCTCCAGTTCGAGGCCCTGGGCCCGCAGCCGCTTCACGACGCGGTCGAGCTGGATCTTCACGATGGCGGAGAGATCCTCCTCGCCGAGGCGGTCGAAGATGACGGTCTCGTCGATGCGGTTGAGGAACTCGGGCCGGAAATGCCCGCGCAGGGCCGCGAGGACGAGGGCCTCGCGCTGCTCGGGGTTGCTCTCGGTCAGGATGTGGTCCGACCCGATGTTGCTCGTCATGATGATGACGGTGTTGCGGAAGTCCACGGTGCGGCCCTGGCCGTCGGTGATGCGGCCGTCGTCGAGCACTTGCAGGAGCACGTTGAAGACGTCGTGGTGGGCCTTCTCCACCTCGTCGAAGAGCACCACGGAGTAGGGCTTGCGGCGCACCGCCTCGGAAAGCTGGCCGCCCTCCTCGTAGCCGACGTAGCCGGGAGGCGCGCCGATGAGGCGCGAGACGGCGTGCTTTTCCATGTATTCGCTCATGTCGATGCGGACCATGGCGTGCTCGTCGTCGAAGAGGAATTCGGCCAGGGCGCGCGCCAGCTCCGTCTTGCCGACGCCGGTGGGGCCGAGGAACAGGAAGCTGCCGATGGGGCGGTTCTCGTCCT
>CAYMMC010000432.1:0-3535 GCA_964391125.1 uncultured Akkermansia sp. | reverse complement strand
AGGCGGAGTGGGGTTGTCAGGCGTCGGAGGACGCGCCCCCGCCCCGGCAGAACGCCAGCAGATGTCCGTGGACCTCCGTCGCCGGGATGGCGGCCCCGTCCTCCAGGCCGGGAAAGGCTCCGATGAGGACGGGATGGTCGTCCGGATCCGCCGGGACGGCCCCGTGCGAGCCCTTCACCAGGCCGGCGTCGAGGGGGACCACGTCCATCAGCATGCGGAAGCCGAGGGCCTTCTTCAGGAGCCGCCAGCCCACCGCGAGCCGGGGGAAGCGGATCGCCGGATCGACGAAGAGCTCGGCGGGATCGTAGCCGGGCTTCCGGTGGATGTCGACGCAGCGGGCGTAGTCGGGGGCCCGCCGGTCGTCCTCCCACCAGTAGTAGGTGAACCAGCTCCGCTCGTCCGAGACCGCGACGAGGTCGCCGCTCCGTTCGTGGGCCAGGCCGAGCCGCTCCTGCGCGGCGCGGTCGTGGACGGCGGCGACGCCCTCGAGTCCGCGCAGGGTCGCGGCGACTTCGTCGAGGAGGGGGGGATCGTTCACGTGGATGTGGGCGACCTGGTGGTCGGGAATGGCGAAGGCGCGGCAGTTGCCGAGGTCGATCGCCTCGCGGCCGAGCTCGTCGCGCCAGGAGATCCAGCCCTTTTCGCGGAAGACGCGGTTGAGGTGGACGGGCCGGTCCACCTGGACGATGCCGTATTCGCTGAGGAGGACGACCCGCACCCCGCGCGCCTCCAGATGCGTCGCGAGATCCGCGACGACGCGGTCGATGGCCCGGAGGTCGGCGGCGATCCCCGGGTCCTCGGGGCCGATCCGCTGGAGGTTGTAGTCGAGGTGGGGCAGGTAGACGAGGTTGAGGCCGGGCGAGAAGCGGTCTTCGAACCACTTCGCCGATCGGGCGATCCATTCGCTGGAGGCGATCCCGGCGGCGGGGCCCCAGAAGGCGGGGAAGGGGAAGGGGCCCAGCTCGGCCTGGACCGCCCCCCGCAGATCCATCGGCCAGGTCTGGACGTCGAAGAGCTTCTTCCCGTCGGCGCGGTAGATGGGGCGGGGGGTGATCTGGTAGTCGGCGCTGGAGTAGAGGTTGTTCCACCAGAAGACCTTGGCGCAGGTGTAGGCCGGATCCGCCTCGCGGAGCCGTTCCCAGAGCTTCTGCCCCTGGACGAGGCGGTTCGACTGCTTCCAGCAGCGGTGCTCGGCGTAGTCGCGGTCGTACCACAGGTTGCCGACGACGCCGTGCTCGCCGGGCGTCCTGCCGGTGAGGAAGGTCGCCTGCATCGTCGAGGTCACCGCCGGGAGCAGCGGGGTCACGCGGGCGAGCTTCGTTCCCTCGCGGGCGAGGAAGCCGCGGATGAAGGGCGTGTCGGGGCCGATGTGGCGGGGGGTGAGTCCGACGAGGTTGAGGATCGCGGTGCGGGGGAGGCGGGAAGGGGAGGGTTGGGCCACGGACTCGACGGGGTTGGATCGCGGGGAAGATAGGGCCGATCCCGCTTCCGCGCCAGTCCGGTCCCGCTTCCGGGCCTTCGCCGCTCTATTTTCCCGAGAAGAGGGGCGACAGCTTCTGATAGAGCGTCAGCAGGGCGAAGACGCCGAAAAGCGCCGACACCCAGACGAGGATGCCGAGCCGGTAGGAGCGGACCCGGATCGGCGCGGGCAGGTTGCGCCGGTTGATGACCACGAGGAGCGCGGCGTAGAGGCACATCATCGCGCCGGCGATGGAGGCGGAGATGATCAGCAGGACGAGGGGCTGGGTCATGCCGGAGAGGAGCACGAGGCAGCCGATGGCGACGAGGGCCCAGACCAGCCAGAAGTAGAGGCGGCTCTCGGTGATGCGCGACTTCGTCAGGTAGGTCGACTTCAGGATGTCGGCGGCGAGCCGGCTGGTGTAGTCGATGATGCCCATGGCCGAGCCGAAGAGGGCGAAGGCGCCGATGGCCCAGAACAGGGTGCCGAACCAGGGCGCGACGGCGGCCTTGAGCTGCTCGCCCTGGATCTGGAGGAAGCTCACGTCGTTCGGCAGGTCCGCCACGCCCCCCAGCATCGAATGCGCCAGCATCGAAGTGAGCACGATGGTGACGACCGTCATCGCGAAGAAGGTCGCCAGCTGCTCGACGTTGGCGAAGCGCCACCAGCGACGCCAGCGCTCCATGTTCTCCGGGGTCGGCTCGAAGCGGTAGCTGGCGCGGTCGCCGTGCACGGCCTCCTCCGTTCCGGTCAGGGGACTGACGAGGCGCGGCACGTATTTGCCCATGCCGAAGCCCTTGTCCCGGATCCAGTTGCTTTGGCAGAGGTTCTGCCCCCCGCCCGCCCCGGCGTAGGCGAGGGCGCCGAGCAGCAGGGCGAAGCCGAGCTCCTCGTGGGGGAAGCGGCCGAATCCCGAGACGAAGCTGGCGGGCAGCTCCGTCCAGGTCTCCTTGTCGATCGCGAAGACGACGGCCAGGACCGCGAGCACCCCCACCGCCAGGATCTTCACGAAGATGAAGCGCTCCAGCGCCACATAGACGACGGGCGCCAGGGTGAGCGAGGCGCCGATGACGAGCAGCGAGACCGCGGCGATCACGGGCGGGCTGCCGCCGCCGAAGAGATAGGTGACGAGAGTGGCCGAGCTCAGAGCCCATCCCGGCCACAGGTTGGAGAGGTAGACCATGATCGCGAGCACCAGGCCCCAGTGCTTCCAGATGCGGTTGAAGCCGGTGATCGCCGTCTCCCCCGTGGCGAGGGCGTAGCGTTCGATCTCCATGTTGAGGAAGAACTGCATGCCCACGCCGACCAGGGCCCCCCAGATGAAGACCAGCCCGACTTGCGAGGCGATGTAGGGCCAAAGCACGAACTCGCCCGAGGACAGTCCGACGCCGGCGGCGACGATGCCGGGGCCGACGATGCGCCACAGCTTGCGGGGGGGATCGGGCAGATCCCGGACGATGGGGGGAGGGAAGTCGGACATGGAAGTGGGGAAAGGGCATCCCTTACATGAAAGGGGGTTCCCCCGTCAAGCTCCGCAGGTGCGGAGGCTGGCCGCTCGCCTGCGGCGGGGCGTGCCCGGGAGACGGGACGCCGCCGCCGGTTTCGTCGCCGGCTCACAAGGCGGAGAGGGGCGTCGAGGCGCCGGGCGTCCAGCGCCTCTTCAAGCAATCATGGTGCGGCGCCGCCATCGCCCGGGCCCGCCTTGGCCCTGACGATCACGACGCTGACCCGGTCGCAGTCGGGCAGGAGGAACTTCTCGACTTCCAGGATCACCGAGAGGACGCCGGCGAAGGCCAGCACGGCGGCGGCGAGGTCCTCGGCCAGCGTTTCGATGAGCCGCCGCTCGCCCGACGCGGCGACCTCGCGGAGGCGTTGCGAGACCCGGTAGTAGTCGATGGTCCGCTCGATGCGGTCGCCGAAGCCTCCCGACGATTCCGACAGGGCGATGGAGACGTTCGCCGCCACGCTCTGCGGCAGCGCCCGCTCCTCGTCGGGCACGCCGACGCGGGTGACGAGACGGAGGCCTTTGATCTGGATGCGGTCGCTCATGTCGGCGCAGCCTAAATCCGAAATCCG
>CAYMMC010000431.1:0-3535 GCA_964391125.1 uncultured Akkermansia sp. | reverse complement strand
AGAACGCAGGCCGCTTCGGGCGGCTCCAATCCCCAAAGCTCCGGTTCTGCCGGAGGGATCTGATTCGGATTCTCCGGAAGTGGGCGAGGCGGTGAGTCCGGACCGCAGACTCCCAACGCGCAAAAGGTCTGGCTTGCGTTGCGAGCGGTATTCGCAAGTGCCGCAAGCACGACCTTCCCCGGGTCTGGACAGAAGAGAGGAAACTTGCCAATGTTCTCGGATCGCGCCCGGTCCCGCCTCAGTGGGCGCTATCCGGATGATTCGGAGCCGCTGCTTCCACGACGCCATGAAAACCTATCCCGTCCATTTCTCCGCCTCGCTCGATCCGGGCGAGGGCCTGCCTCTCGAGGATTTCCAGTTTCCCTGGATTGACCGTCCCTGTCCCGGGACCGCCTTCTCGGCGGTGTGGGACGGGGAGCGCTTCGCCTTCCGCTTCGAAGTCGAGGACGACGATCTCGTGCTCGATTCCTCCTCCGATCCCGCCGAGGCCGTTCTGGGATCGGACCGCGTCGAGCTCTTCTTCGCCACCTCGCCGGACTTGAGCACGCCCTACTACGGGGCGGAGATGGACCCGCGCGGCGGCGTCTACGACTACAAGGCCCTGTTCCACCGCCGTTTCGACGACTCCTGGCGCTTTCCCGGTCTTCAGTTCTCGGGCGAGCTGCTGGAGGGCGGCTACTTGGTCGAGGGGCAGATTCCCATCGAGGTGCTGCGCGATCTGGGATGCCTGTCGGGCGGCCGCATGGCCGCCGGGATCTACCGCGCCGAATTTTCCCGGGGGCCCGACGGAGTCGAGCAGGACTGGATCAGTTGGATCCATCCCGGCACGGAGACGCCGGACTTCCACGTGCCGGGCTCTTTCGGGGCCTTTGTGTTCCAGAACGGGTGAACGGCGCGTCGTCTGCGGGATCCCGGGGATCTGGCCGAGCGTTTTCTCGGTGGCGTCGCCCCGAAGACTCCGAAGCGGGGCGTCCCGTTCGGATGGCGAGGGGCTGGAAACGTGGAATTCCTTTGGGCCGCTGAACGGGAATGCCCGCCGCGACGCATGCCCGCGCCATCCTCAAGCCAGCAGCTTCCCCACCACCTCGCCATGCACGTCGGTGAGGCGGAAGTCGCGGCCTTGGAAGCGGTAGGTGAGCCGCTCGTGGTCGAAGCCGAAGAGGTGCAGGATGGTGGCGTGGAGGTCGTGGACGTGGACGGGGTCCTTGGTCACGCCCCAGCCGATCTCGTCGGTCTCGCCGAGGATCTGGCCGCCCTTGACGCCGCCGCCGGCCATCCAGAGGCTGAAGGAGTTGGGGTGGTGGTCGCGCCCGGTCACCTTGCTGAAGCCCATGCGGTTCTCCCCCAGCGGCGTGCGTCCGAACTCGCCGCCCCAGACGACGAGGGTGTCGTCGAGCAGGCCGCGCTCCTTCAGATCCTTCAGCAGAGCGGCCACGGGCTGGTCGGAGATCTGGCAGTTGGTCGCGAGCGCGGAGTCGAGGTTGCTGTGCTGGTCCCAGGTGGAGAGGAAGAGGGTGACGAAGCGCACCCCGCGCTCGACGAGCCGTCGGGCCATCAGGCAGTTCCGCGCGAAGGAGCTCTGGAAGCCGTTTTTGTCGCCGGCGTCGCGCTCGCTGCGGTCGACGCCGTAGGCCTCGAGGGTGGCCTTCGATTCGCCGGAGAGGTCGATCAGGTCGGGGGCCGCCGACTGCATCCGGAAGGCGAGCTCGTAGTTCTGGATGCGGGCGGCGATCTCGGGGTGGCCGACGCGCTCGAGCCGCTGCCGGTTGAGTTCGTTGACGACCTCGACGCTGCGGCGCTGCATGGACGGGCCGATGCCCTCGGGGCTGTCGAGGTTGAGGACGGGGCTGCCTTGGCTGCGGAAGGGGGAGCCGGCATAGTTCGACGGCAGGAAACCACTCGACCAACTGGCGGCCCCGCCGGGCAGGCCCCGCCCCAAGGTGGTCATGACGACGTAGCCGGGCAGGTCGCGGGAGGCGCTGCCCAGTCCGTAGTTCAGCCAGGAGCCGAGGGTGGGCCAGCCGCGCAGGGGCGAGCCGGTGAGCATCAGCAACTGCCCGGGAAGGTGGTTGAACTGGTCGCAGTGCATCGAGCGGACCAAGGCGATGTCGTCGACGCAGGTGGAGAGGTGGGGCAGCAGGTCGGAGAGGTCCATGCCGCATTCGCCGTATTTCCGGAAGGTGCGGGGGCTGCCCATGAGCCGGGCCTTCTCCTTCTCGATGAAGGCGAACTGGGCCTTCTCCAGCATGGAGTCGGGCATGGGCTGGCCGTCGAGCTCGTTGAGCTTCGGCTTGGGGTCGAAGAGGTCCATCTGGCTGGGACCGCCCTCCATGAAGAAGTAGATGCAGTTCTTGGCCTTGGGCGCGAAGTGGGGGCCTTGGCGCGTCGCGTTGGCGGCGAGGAGTCCGTCGTCCCGCAGCATGGAGGCGAGGGCCAGTCCGCCCAGTCCGCTGGCGCTGGAGGTGAAGAACCGGCGGCGGCTGAGGCCTTGGGGGGGGATGCCAGGAAGGATCATCGCAAACGGCGGTCGGGGCGGGGGCTCAGTCTCGGGTGATGAACTCGTCGAGGTTCATCACGATGCGGGCGGTGGCGACGAGGGCGGCTTCGGAACCGGCCTCGGCGAGCAAGTCGGCGTGGGCGGAGAGCAGGGTGTCCAGCTCGGAGCGCTGCGGCGGGCGGCCGAGGCAACGCCGGTAGAGCTCGGCGATGGCCTCCGCGGCGCGGTCGCCGTGCCTCGCGGCGAGCTCGCGCCCCAAGGTCTCGGCGCATTCGAAGAAGACGGGGTCGTTCAGCAGGGTGAGGGCCTGCATGGGGCTGTTGGAGCGCTCGCGCCGGCTGCACGCCGTCTCGGTGCCGGGGGCGTCGAAGGCGGTCAGCGAAGGGTAGAGCACGGTCCGCTTCAGGAAAATGTAGAGGCCCCGGCGGTAGCGGTCTTCCCCCTCGCTGACGGGCCATTGCACGCTGCGGCCCACTTCGGTGACGAAGCCGGGCAGCGGAGGACGCACCGAGGGGCCGCCGAGCTTGGGCGAGAGCAGGCCGCTCGCGGCGAGGTGGATGTCGCGGACCGCTTCGGCGTCGATGCGGTAGCTGTTCTGCCGCCAGAGCAGGTCGTTCGGGGGCGGCTCCGCGCCCGTTCCGTGCGGGGAGGGCAGGGCGGAGGCCCTTCGGTAGGCGGCGGAGTCGACGATGCGCCGGATCAGCGCCTTCCGGCTCCAGCCGAGTTCGCGGAACTCCACCGCGAGCCAGTCGAGCAGCTCGGGATGGCTGGGAGGCGCGCCTTCGGTGCCGAAGTCGTCGGAAGTCTCCACCAGACCGCGACCGAAGAGCTGCTGCCAGATCTGGTTGACGGCGACGCGCGGAGTCAGGGGGTTGCCTTCGTCGAAGAGCCAGTGCGCCAGGTCGAGGCGGTCGGGCGACTCCGTGCCGGGGCGCGGGCGGAAGGGGTGGAGGGCGGCGGGGGTGCCCGGCGTGACGGGCTCGCCCCGCCGGGTGTAGTCGCCGCGGATGTGGACGTGGGTCTCGCGGCGCTCCTTTT
>CAYMMC010000430.1:0-3536 GCA_964391125.1 uncultured Akkermansia sp. | reverse complement strand
ACCGGCGAGATGGGTAACAGTTTGACCGGGGACATGGGTAACAGTTATGGGGCGGGAGATGCCCTGGAAAACTGCGACCCAAATGGAACAAAGACAACAGCTTGCCACCCTTGCGAAGACGGGGGAGTCCACCGTGACGGAGCTGGGGATGATCCGAGGGGGCTACAGTTGCTCTTCGAACCACTCCGCGAAGCGGAAGATGTCGAGGAGCATCGCGATCCAGCCGTGCCCCTTTCCCTCCCGGACGAGCAGCTCCACGGCGGCTCCGGCCTTGGCCGAGGCGTCGCGGAACCATAGGGATTGCTCCAGGGGGACGAGGGTGTCGGCGTCGCCGTGGACGATGAGCACGGGAGGCTGGCCGGCCCGGGCGTGGAAGACGGGCGACAGCTCCCGCGCGAGGGCGGGCCATCGCGCGGGGTTCCTTCCCTCCTCGCCGAAGGCCTCGCGAAAGCTCTTGGGGGGGCCTCCGTCCCCGGCGTTTTCGGTGGAGGCGCCGAGATCGACGAGGTTCGTCACCGGAAAGAAGATCGCGGCGGCCTGCACGGCGCTGCTCCTGCGGTCCACCGGATCGGGCGCGTCCCGTGCGCCGGGACCGCCGCGCGTCGCCAGCATCAGGGAGAGGTGGCCGCCCGAGCTGCCTCCGGTGACGCCGAGGCGGTCGGGGTCGATGCCGTAGTCCTCGGCGTGGTGGCGGATGAACCGCACCGCCCGGTGCAGGTCGGCGACGGTCTCCTGCACCGAGGCTTCGGGCTGGGATAGGTGCGATACGGCGAAGACGGCGTGCCCCCGCCGCAGGAAGGGGGCGGTCAGCCAGAGGTCGAAGGATTCGGGCCGGGACTTCCAGCGCCCGCTCACCAGCACCAGCACCCCGGCGCCGGTGGGTTGGCGGGGGCGGACGAGGTCGAAGGTCAGATCCCGCCCGGCCCGCTGGCCGTAGACGATGCCCGCGATCCGTTCGCCGGGGGGATGGAAATACCACCAGAGTCCCCCGGCGGCGGCGAGGAGCAGCGCGATGGCGATGGCGAGACCGACGAGGAGGCGGGGCAGCAGGCGGCGACCGCCCCGGGCGGGAGGCTGGGACGCGGAGGTCATGGCGCGGCGGGGCCGGGGGCGCTTCCCCCGAGGAGATCGGCGAGGTTGAAATGGGTGTAGCGCGTGTGGCTGGCGACGTTTTCGGAGTCGGCGTTGGCGACCCAGAAGTCGAGCGTGTCGGGTGCGAAGAGGACGGACTGGATGTTCGACTTCATGCAGACGGGCCGGGTCATCAGTTCGCGGGCGGTTTCGGCGTCGAAGTCGCCGAAGCCCTTCTTGACCCGCCTGACGAGTTCGGCGTAGCGATCCCCGGAGGAGAGCAGGACGGTGTCGGCGACGGGCTCGGGGAGCTGCGGATGGCCCTCGCCCGACCAGATCGTCTCGAAGATCTCCGGCGTGGCCTTGATCCCGACGGCGCGGCCCGACTTCGCGTCGGAGACGACGTAGTAGTATTCGCAGGTTCTCGGCCCTCTCCGCATCCATTCCACGGCCTCGTCGATGGTGTCGCAGTGCTCCATCACCTCGCGGACGAGCTGGGCCATGGGCTTGCCGTCCCAGTTCCCTTCGCCGCCGCCGCCCATCTCGCCGATGGCGAGCTGCTTTTCGTTCATCGCCGTGACCGAACCGATGAAGCCGGCGTAGCCGACGTTGACCCAGGCGTTGCCGCCGGCGGGGCGGCAGACCGCGACGACCGCGTTGTCCTCGAGGCCGGCGCCGCGGATGTAGTCGAGGATGCGCCCGTGGTAGATGCGCCCGTCGCGGGTCGCGCTGCCGTGAAGGGCGAAGCCGGAGCAGTGGAAGAGTTCGGGGAAGAAGTTCGCGAGCCGGGCCTCGCGGGGATGGAGTCCGGCGGCGGCCCCCAGGGCGTCCATTTCGCGGAGATGGGCGTCGGACACGAAGGGCAGGAGGCGGCTCTGGGCCTCCTCGATCTCTCCGAAGAACCAGCGGCCCTTGGGGAAGGAGCTGCCCACGCCGACACCGTAGACGATGCGGTCGACGACGGCGCGCACTTCCTCCCGGAGCAGTTCCCCCTGCTGCCGTCCCATCTCCTCGGGCCCGCCTTCGAGGAAGAGAACGCGCACGCCGTCGTGGAGTTCCAGGCGTCCCTTGCCGCTGGTGGCGACGAGCTCCTTTTCTCCGCTTGCCGGGGGAAGGGGGGCAGTCTTCGCGCCGATGCGGGAGCGGAGCACTTCGGCGCAGCGCAGCAGATGAGAAAGGGCGACGCGCTCGGCGGAGGCGGCGGCCTCGGCCGGCGGCGACCAGGAGGGGGCGGGGGCGCCGGAGGGGCGGAAGGCGAAGCGGTCCACCCGGAGGCGGAGGCTCCGCTCCCCTGCCAGGGCAATCTGCAGCTCGCGGACGCCGTCCGGTCCGGCCCGCGTGTCGAGCTGGAATGCGGGGAGGCCGAACAGGGTCCGCCCGATCCAGCTCGGGGAAAGGCGGGTCCACGGCGCTTCGCCCGCGGCGGCAGGCGGCGTGCGCGCCTCGATGAGGAAGGGCAGGAGCCGCGCCTGCAGCGGCGAGAGGGGCAGGGCGAGGTCCGGCAGCCGGGTCGCCTCGACCGACGTGGGATCGTCGGCGAAGCGGGGAATCGAGGCGTCGGCGATCACGGCGAAGGGCTTCCGGGGCAGGTGGATCCACACCGTGCCGCCGTCCCGGCCCGCGACGATCTCCTCCTCGCCGACGTGGGCTTGGACAAGGAGCTTGGCGGGGGATTGCCAACGCAGGCTGGCGGATCGGCCGACGAGCTTGTCGGGCATCCCCTCGCCGGCGAGAACGGTGAGGTCGGCGTCGAGGACCGCGCCCGAGCGGGCGTGCGAGACCCAGCCGCCCACCGCTTTGCCGAGCGCCCGCGATTCCGGGGAACTCAGGGAAAGGAACGCGGCGACCGCCGTGGCGGCGAGCGCGATCAGGAGGACTGGCAGAGGTCGGCGCAGCAAGCGGCGGCGGGGAATGGGATCGGGCATGGGGAAGATGAAACGAAGTTGGGGAAGGAGAGTCAAGCCCGCGACGCGGCCACCGCTTCCGTGCAGTCCGCGGTTGCCTGCGCCATCCGATCTGCTTGCCTTTTGCCCTCCTGCCTCGAATAGCTGCTGATTTCCTTTTCAGCCCGAACGCTCACTCGGAGCACGGGCGGGGGTCGGAGGGGGGGCGAATATTGAATATAAGTTCCCTGGCCCCCTCCCCCGCTAAGACGGCGCCCGGATCTCGTCAAAAAACGCGCCAGAAAGGGATCAGGGAGGCGTAGGGGAGAATGAAACATTGCTCGACAGCATTACGGTCCTCCCCCGGTGAATTGTCAAGAAATGTTGCCTTACCCGAATGGCACGGGATTAAGGATGGGCGTCGATGATTCGGCGAAGGTGGGGAGGTTGGCACCTTCCGCTACATTTCGTTGACGTAGCGGAACGTGCAAACGTTCCCCGGATCTGGCGACGGCGTCCGATTCAGCTTAATTCTACTTTGTTAAAATCTCAAATTTGCTGGAGTTCCGAGGCAAACCTCCG
>CAYMMC010000429.1:0-3544 GCA_964391125.1 uncultured Akkermansia sp. | reverse complement strand
TGATTGACCGAAACGACCCGCCGCCCGCGCCCTTCCCTTCCCGATGGGGCGTCGTCGGGGGCATCGCAGAGCCCTGCTTCTCTCAGAAAAGCCTTGACCCTGAGCCGCGGATCGGGCGATCCTTCCGGGCGATGGCGCAGACCGATCCCACCGGCCCTCGATCCGCGCGTCCTCGCCGTTTTCCCGCGAGGGAGCCCGGGGCAGCCCAAAAGCCACCCGCCAACGCGCGGGCCGAACCGCCCGTTTGGTTGAAGACATGTTCGAAAACGCCCACGAGGCCCTGGCGGCCCGCATCGACCGAAATCCCACGCTGAAGCGCCTCGCGGAATGGCGACGGCGACAACGAAAGATGCTGCTGACCTCCTTCATCCTCCTGGCCCACCTGGCCGGCGCCCTGACTTCGGTGCGCGCGATCATGGAGGTCCGCACCGCGCAGGGCGCCATCGCCTGGGCCTTCGCGCTGAACACGGTGCCCTACGTCAGCGTCCCGGCCTACTGGGTCTTCGGACGCAGCAAGTTCGAAGGCTACGCCCTGGCGCGGCGGAAGGATCTCGCCGCCACCACGCCGACCCACGAGCAGTATCTGGCGAGCCTGCGCGAGGGGGGCTTCCTCGCCGCCGATCCGGACTCCGGCCATTCGCGGGTCATGGAGAAGCTCGCCCGGATGCGCTTCACCACGGGCAACGACGCCGAGCTCCTGGTGGACGGCGAGGAGACCTACCGCTCGATCTTCGAGGGGATCGAGCAGGCGAAGGACTACGTTCTCGTCGAGTTCTACATCATCCGCAGGGACAACACCGGCGCCGAGCTGAAGCAGCGGCTGATGGACAAGGCGCGGGAGGGAGTCCGCGTCTACGTCCTCTACGACGAGGTCGGGAGCCCGGACCTCGACAAGGAATCCCTGGCGGAGCTGCGGGAGGCGGGGGTGGACGTGCGCCACTTCAATTCGACGCAGGGCCGGGCGAACCGTTGGCAGCTCAACTTCCGCAACCACCGCAAGATCGTCGTGGTGGACGGGCACAGCGCCTGGGTGGGAGGGCTGAACGTCGGCGACGAATACATGGGCCGCGACCCGGAGATCGGCGCCTGGCGCGACACCCACGTCAAGGTGGTCGGCCCCGTCGTCAAGGGCGTCCAGGTGGCCTTCTTCGAGGACTGGCACTGGGCCAGCCAGGAGCTCCTCCAGCTCGACTGGACGCCGAGGCCCGCGCCCTCGGGCGCCCGCCGCACCGTGCTCGCGCTGCCCACCGGACCCGCCGATCCGCTGGAGACCTGCTCCCTCTTCTTTCTGACCTCCATCAACGCCGCCACCGAACGCCTCTGGCTCGCCAGCCCCTACTTCGTGCCGGACGAGCAGGTCATCAGCGCCCTGCAGCTCGCCGCCCTGCGGGGCGTGGACGTGCGGGTGCTGCTGCCGGACAAGATCGACAGCCGGCTCGTTCAGTTGTCCGGCTGGTCCTACCTCGACGAACTGGAGAAGGTCGGCATCAAAGTCCACCGCTACACCGCCGGGCTGATGCACCAGAAGGTGATGCTCATCGACGACGACTACTGCACCATCGGCACCGCGAACTTCGACAACCGCTCCTTCCGCTTGAACTTCGAAATCACCATGGCCTTCGCGGATGCGGAATTCGCCGCCCGGGTCCAAGGGATGCTGGAGGAGGATTTCGCCCGCTCGAAGCCCGTGACCGTCGCCCAGCTGAAGGAAAAGGGCTTCTGGTTCCGCCTGGCCGTCCGCGCCGCCCGGCTGATGGCGCCGATTCAGTGACCGGCGCCGGCCCGTGCCGCCTCGAAGAGCAAAGCGCCTCGGTCGTTTCCCCGGGCCGCCCGCGTCTTCAGCCGCCGATGAACCAATGCACCCGGCCCGCCTTCACGGCGCTGGCGGGGAACTCCGGGTTCCCGGCGAGGACCTCGCGGGCCCGGTCGTGCTTGTTGGCGCCGTTGACGAGAAAGAGCACCCCGTGCGCCGCTTCGATCAGCGGATAGGTGAAGGTGATGCGCCAGGTGTCGAGCTGCGGCACTTCGTTCGCCACGACCCAGCGTTCGCGCTCGGCGAGGGCCGCGGTGCCGGGGAAGAGCGAGGCGGTGTGCCCGTCGTCCCCCATGCCCAGAAGAATCAGGTCGTGGACGAAGCAGGCCTCGCCCGCCAGATTGGCGAGCTTGCGGAGATGCGCCTCGCAGCGCTCCGCCGCCTCGGCGGGCGGCAGTTCGCCGAGAATCCGGAGCACGTTCGACGGGGGGATTCCGGAAGCGTCGAGTAGGCTTTCCTTGACCATCCGGTAGTTGCTCTGGGCATCCTCCGGCCCCACGCTGCGCTCGTCGCCGAAGGTGAGCATGACCCGTTCCCAGTCGATTCCCGGCCAAGCCGCCAGCGCTCGGTAGATCGGCGCCGGGGTCGAGCCGCCGCACAAGCTCAGGCGGAACACCCCGCCCCCCTCCTGCTTCGCCAGGATGCGCTCCGCAATCCAGGCGCTCGCCTCGCCAACGAAATCCTTCGGGTAGATCAATTCAGCTTCCATCGTCCAATTCCTGTCTTTCAAATTCCAAATTCCGGATCCTGGCTCCTCACATCACCATCCCGCCGTCCACGGTCAGGACCTGGCCGGTGATGTAGCGGGCCTCGCGCCCGGCGAGGAAGAGCACCGCGTTGGCGATGTCCGCCGTTTCGCCGAAGCAGCCGAGGGGGATGTTCCTCTGGATCTGCTCCTGGACCTCGGGCGTCAGCTCGCCGGTCATGTCGGTGACGATGAAGCCGGGGGCCACGGCGTTGACGCACACCTTCCGGCCCGCGAACTCCTTGGCCAGCGCCTTGGTGAAGCCGATCAGCCCCGCCTTGCTCGCGGCGTAGTTGCACTGGCCCGCGTTGCCCATCAGGCCGATGACGGAGCTGATGTTGACGATGCGGGCGTCCGGCGCCTTGAGCAGGGAGCGCTGGAAGGCCTTCACGGCATTGAAGGCGCCCTTCAGATTGGTGTCGAGGACGGCGTCCCAATCCTCCTCGCCCATGCGCAGGGCGAGACCGTCGCGGGTGATGCCGGCGTTGTTCACGAGAATGCCCGCGGCGCCGAGGTCTTCGGAGACGCGCTTGCCGAACTCGAGCGTCGCCGCGTGGTCGGCGACGTCGACGGCGTAGCCCTTCGCCTGGCCCGGGCCCAGCGCGTTCAGCTCCTCGGCCGCAGCCAGGGCGTTGGCCTCGGTCCGGCTGGCCAAGGCGACCTTGGCGCCGCGCTCGACGAAGGCCTTCGCGATTTCCTTGCCGATCCCCCGGCCCGCGCCGGTGACCACCACCACTCGATCCTGAAATTGACTCATCCCCCGCTGATTCGCACAGACCGGAGCGACTCGCAACGAAAATCGGGCTTTCCCGTTGGAGCCGTTGGAGCGCGAGGCGACGACGCTGCCGCTGCGCTGGGCCATCCGGTCAGATGCCGGATGACCGATTCCGGCAAAGTCGCCTCGCTGCCTCCAGAAGCGCGGGCTCTCCGTTGCGCTCTGGCTCCATGCTTGCGCCGATGGGTTCCCCAAACGGAACGGGCTGCCA
>CAYMMC010000428.1:0-3548 GCA_964391125.1 uncultured Akkermansia sp. | reverse complement strand
CAGTGGCGGGGCGAACAGGTGGTGCCGGCGTCCTGGGTGGAGGAAAGCCTGGTCCCGTGGTCCTCCGCCGGAGACCGGGGCGGCTACGGCTATCTCTGGTGGGTGGAGCGCGGGGGGATGCATTTCCCCGGCGTGGTCCTGCCGGAGGGCAGCTATTCGGCGCGCGGCGCGGGGGGGCACTATCTGCTGGTCGTGCCCGTCTGGGATCTGGTCGTGGTGCATCGCGTCGACACCGACGTCCCCGGCCGCCGGGTCGAGGCCGCCGAATTCGGCGAGTTGGTGCGGCGCATCTTGGAAGCCTTCGAACCTCCGGCGTCCGACGGCGCCACGGCGGCGGAGACGACCGGCGCGCTGCTGCCGCTGCTGATGGCCCGGCATGGCGTGCCGGGCGTGGCGGTCGTCGGTCTCGAGGACAGGCGCATCGCCTGGGAGCGCTACGCGGGCGTGCGCGAGGCGGGCGGGGACGCGCCGGTGGATGCGGACACCGTCTTCGAAGCCGCCTCCATGACCAAACCCCTGGCGGCCTGCGCGGCGCTCAGGCTGGCGGAGCAGGGCGCGCTGGATCTCGACCGGCCCTTGGCGTCCTACCTGCCCGAGCCCTACCTGAAGGACGAGCCCCGGCACGAGGCGATCACGGCCCGCATGGTCCTGAACCACACCGGCGGCTTCCCCAATTGGCGGCCCAAGGGCGAAGCGCTGCGGGTGCTGCACGAACCCGGCTCGGCCTTCCGGTATTCGGGCGAAGGATTCCTCTTCCTTCAGCGCGTCATCGAGGAGGTCACGGGGGAGGACTACGAGTCCCACGTCCAGAGAACGCTGCTCCGCCCCTTGGGGATGCGGCAAAGCAGCCACGTCTGGCAAGAGCGCTTCGCCGGGACGGCCGCGGCGGGCCACGGCGACGGGGGGCGGGTCAAAGCCGGCCGGCGGCTCTACGCCGAGCCCAACGCCGCCTACACGCTCTATTGCACCCCGCGCGACTACGCCGCCCTCGTCCTGGGGCTGATGCATCCCGAGCGAGGCGGGCCGCTTGGCCTGGGCGCGGCCTCCTTGGAGGCGATGTTCGCTCCGTCGAGCCCGCCCACGGGCGGCGACTTGATCGAGCGCCGGGGCAGCCGGGGTTCGGGCGAGGTCCGCTACGGTCTCGGCTGGAGCATCGAACCCACTGCATCGGGCGACCGCATCCGCCACAGCGGCTCCAACGGCACGGGATTCCGCAGCCACGTCGAGTTCGACCCCAAGAAAGGCCACGGCCTCCTCGTCATGACCAACGGCGTCCGGGGCGACCGTCTCTGGCGCGATCTGGTGGGCCGCGTCGGCGTCCCGTGAGCACAAAGCCCCCTGGGCGGCTCGCCGAAGGTTCCGGGGGGGGGAGGCGCGAGTCCGGCGCTGCTTCGCGTTGCCTCCGTCGTCCGCGTTCGCTATCCTCGTCGCCGAATTCGCCGAGATTTGCCATGCCGAGATTCCCCGCCCTTCCCTCCGCCATTTCCGTCCTCTGCTGCTGCGGGCTCGCCTGCCTGGCCTTGTCGGCGATGGGCGGGACCCTCTACGACAGCGTCTCCCAGGAGGGGCGTCAGATTTCCCGTGCCTCCCTGGCCGCCCCGCTGCCGCCGGAGCAATGGGAGGCCACGCTGGAGCAGCGCCGCGGGCAATGGCTGGAGATGCTGGGGCTTTCGCCTCTGCCGGAGCGCTCCCCGATCCACGCCACCGTCACCGGCACCCTGGACCGGGGCGACTACGTGGTGGAGAAGATCCACTTCCAGAGCCTGCCCGGCGCCCACGTGGCGGGCAACCTCTACCGGCCCGCCAAGATCGACGGCCCCTTGCCCGCCGTGCTCTATCTGTGCGGCCACACCAAGGGCAAGGTCAACGTGCCCTACCAGGCCAATCCCCGCTGGTTCGCGCAGCATGGCTACGTGGCTCTGGTGCTGGATCCCATCCAACTGGGCGAGTCCCAAGGGCTGCACCACGGCACCTACCGGGAAGGGCGCTGGGATTGGCCCAGCCGGGGCTACACCCCGTTGGGCACCGAGGTATGGAACGCCATGCGGGCGCTCGACTACTTGGAGACCCGGCCCGACGTCGATCCCGAGCGACTGGGCGTGACCGGGCTCAGCGGCGGCGGCGTGGTCTCCTGGTGCCTCGGCGCGGCGGACGAGCGGGTCAAGGTGGTCGCCCCGGTGTGCCAGAGCGGGAGCATCGAGGACGTGGCGGTGGACCGCGCCGCCGACGGGCATTGCGACTGCGCCTTCTGGATCAACTACTACCGCTGGTGCTGGCCCGACCTGGGAGCGCTGATCGCCCCCCGCGCCCTGCTCATCGCCTCGGGCAGCGAGGATCTGCTCTGGCGGCCCACGGGCTACCGCGACGTGGCCCACCGCATCCGCCATCAATACGCCGCGCTGGACGCCCCCGATCGCTTCGAACTGGTCGAGGACCTCGCTCCCCACGGCTACACCCCCAAGCTGCGCCGGGCGATCTTCACGTGGTTCAACGCCCATCTGAAGGGCGACGCCACCCCGGTCGAGGACGACGTCACCGACTTCGTCGAGCCGGAGGAGAACCTGCTCGTCTTCGGCGGCAAGCTCCCGAAGAACGACCGGATGCGCGAGGTGGACACCCTGCTCGTCCGGCGCGGAGGGCTGCCCGAAATCGCCAACGAAAGCGAATGGCTGGAGCATCGGGAGCGGGCGCTGGACCGGCTGCGCGAGACCACCTTCCGCCACATCGTCCGGCAGACGCCGCATCCGCGCGAAATCCGTCAGGACGGCGGCGACCGGAACGGCAGGGCCTTCGCCACCCACGCCTTCGACACCCGGGACGGGCTCGTGCTGCGGGTCAAGACCACGCGCCATCAGCAGGCCCCTCCGTCCGTTCCCGCCCTGGCCTACGCGGTGCAGCCGGAGGCCACGAGAACCTTCGCCGGAGGCGGTCCCTCGCGTCCCGGCGTTCCCGACCCCTTCCTCACCGCCGGAGTGGAGGTGAGGCATACGGGGGCGACCTCCGTCGGTCCCGGCTACCTCTGGACGCTGCGGCGGACCTATCCGCTGCTGGGCCAGACCCTGGCCGAGCGCCAGACCCAGGACCTGCTGGACGGCATCGCCCTGATCCGCGCCGAGGCCCCCGTCGGTCCGGTGGCGGTCTTCGGCCAGGGCGACACCGCGCCGCTGGCCGTCTACGCCGCCCTGCTCGATCCGGAAATCTCCGAAGTCGTCCTCGCCCGGGCGCCCGAGAGCCACGACTCGCCCGACACGCCCGCCTTTCTCGGCGTGCTCCGCGTCGGCGACCTTCCCCACAACCTGGCGCTGCTCTACCCGCGGCCCATCACCTTCGTCGGGGCCGTGCCCCCGGCCTACGAATGGACTCGGCAGCTCTACGAGAAGCTGGGTGCGGGCGACCGCGTCCGGACGATCGGAGACGTCGGCCAGTGGCAGCCGTGGCGGGAGGATTGATTCCATCCGCTCTTCGGGAGCCCGGCGGTCCCTGTCGGCAGCTGATACGGTTTAATGGTTTGATTCGGCATCACGGGCGAAGGGCAGGCCTCGCCGAAT
>CAYMMC010000427.1:0-3551 GCA_964391125.1 uncultured Akkermansia sp. | reverse complement strand
GAACGCATCCCGATGCCGACGACGCTGAGCTTGGCGATGCCGTCCGTCGCCTCGAGGGTGACTTCCTCGCCGAGCTCGGGCAGCACGGGGCGCAGGGCCGCTTCGGCCCGGGCCACGTCGTCCTTGTGGACGGTGAAGGAGATGTCGGTGATCCCCGTCTTGGAGACGTTCTGCACGATCATGTCGACGAGGATGTTCGCCCCGGCCACCGCGCCGAAGATCCGGCCCGCCGTGCCGGGCACGTCCCGGACCCCGCCGATGGTGACCTTGGCCTGGGCGCGCTCGAGGCTGACGCCGCGGATGACGACGGATTCCATGCTCATGGTTTCTTCTTTGACGAGGGTTCCCGGATTGTGGTTGAGGCTGCTGCGCACCTCGAAGGTGACGCCGAACTTCTTGGCGAACTCGACGGAGCGCGACTGCATCACCTTCGTGCCGGAGCTGGCCATCTCCAGCAGCTCGTCGTAGCTGATCTCGTCGATCTTGCGGGCGGCGGGGACGACGCGGGGGTCGCAGGTGTAGACGCCGTCGACGTCGGTGAAGATCTGGCAGAGGTCCGCGTCGATGGCGGCGGCCATGGCGATGGCGGTGAGGTCGGAACCGCCGCGGCCGAGGGTGGTGATGTTGCCCTCGCGGGTCCTGCCCTGGAAGCCGGCGAGGATGACGATGTTTCCGGCGTCGAGCAGCTCGCGGACGCCGTTGGGTGTGATGTTGGAGATGCGGGCCTTGGTGTGGAGCCCGTCGGTCTCGATTCCGGCCTGCGCTCCGGTGAGGGAGACGGCCTTGGCCCCCATCGAGTTCAGCGCCATCGCGGTGAGGGCGATGGTGGTCTGCTCGCCGGTGGCGAGGAGCACGTCCATCTCGCGTTCGGTGGCGGGCGTCGATCCGGTGACCTCGTCGGCCAGCTTGATGAGGTTGTTCGTCACGCCGGCCATGGCGGAGACCACGGCGACGACCTGGTTGCCGGCCTGCTGCGTCTCCAGGATGCGCTTGGCGACGTTGCGGATCCTCTCGGGCGTGCCGACGGAGGTGCCGCCGAATTTCTGGACGATGAGGCTCAAGAGGGCAGGTTCAGGGTTTCAAGTTCCAAGTCCCGGACCGGGGAAACCCGGAATTCGAGGGGGGAGACTTAAGCCTCAGCTTGTCGGTTTGTCCAATGTCGTTTCGCCGCGCACCCAGGCAAGATAGGCATCGGAACCGCATTCGGGGGCAAGGACGAGGAATTCGGGCAGTTCGTAGGGGTGCCGGTCGCGCAGAGAGGCCTCCAGCTCCGGCAGCCTCCGCCGGGTCGTCTTCACGAGGGCGAGCAGCTCGGCGGAGACTTCCGTCTTTCCCTCCCAACGGTAGATCGACTCGGCTCCGGGCAGCAGATTGACGCAGGCGGCGAGTTGCGATTCGACCCAATGCGTGCCAATTTGTCTCGCAACTTCCGAATTGGGGAAGGTCGCGAGCACCATCACGACGTCGTCCTTCGTGTCGTTCTGTCTCTCGATCATCCGTCACCCTCGCACCGAATCCGAGCGTTCACCTCCAACTTTTCGCGCTTCGTCGCGATCCCCCGCACGCGCCATGAATCCCGGAATGATCGATCGCCTCACCGAACGGCTCGACAAGCTGGAGCCGGAGGCGGTGCAGCGCCTCGTGCTCACCATCGTCCAGGAGAAGGGATTTTTGGAGAAGGTGTTCGAGGCCCTGCGCGAGGGCGTGGTGGTGACGGGGCCGCGGGGGACGATCCACTACATCAACCAGGCCGCCTGCGACTTCTTCGGACTCGATCCGAAGGAGGCGATCCGCGGCACGGTGCGGACGCTTTTTCCCGGCCTCGACTGGGAGGAGGTCGCCGCCTCCGGCGAGGTGGTGAACCGGGACCTCGCGGTGCGCTATCCCGAGCCGCGCCTGCTCAATTTCTACGTCGCTCCGCTCGCCAGCCGCGAGGCGGGCGACGATCTGGTGGGACACGTCATCATTCTGCGCGACCAGACCCGCACGGTGGAGCGCCAGCGGCGGGAGATCGAGTCGGGCAAGCTGGAGGCGGTCACCAGCCTCGCCGCGGGGGTGGCGCACGAGATCGGCAATCCGCTCAATTCCTTGAACATCCATCTGCAAGTGGTGGAGCGAAAAATCAGGAAGCAGGTGGACCCCGATCTGGGGGGCGAGCTGCTCGACTCGCTCGCCATCGCCCGCGGGGAGATCCGGCGGCTCGACGGCATCGTCGAGAAATTCCTCAGTGCGGTGCGCCCCGTCCGTCCCAAGCCGGAGCCGACCGACTTCAACGAGCTGGTCGAGGAGGCGATGCACTTCATCGGTCCCGAGATCGCCGACCGGCGCATCTCCATCACCCTCGATCTGGCCGAGGGCCTGCCCCTCCTCCACGTCGACCGCGACCAGATGAAGCAGGTGTTCTTCAACCTGGTGCGCAACAGCTCCCAGGCGATGGGGGCGGACGGGGAGCTCGCCGTGCGCACGGGCTGCGACGACGAGAGCGTCTTCGCCACCTTCGCCGACAACGGCCCCGGGGTGCCGGCGGACCGGGTCAGCCGCGTCTTCGAACCCTACTACACGACCAAGAAGACGGGCTCGGGCCTCGGCCTTCTCATCGTCCACCGCATCGTCCGCGACCACGGGGGCGAAGTGGAGTTCCGCAGCCGCGAAGGCGCCGGCACCGAGGTGACCGTCCACCTGCCCCGGGCCGAGAGGCGGATGCGATTCCTCCCGGCGAAGTCGGAGGCCACCGTGATCGACGTGTAGCGGCAGAGCCGCGGGAGCGGTTTAGCGATTAGCCCTTTAGCCGACTAGCTCTCTCGAAGAAAGAACCACTCCCTGCCAATCCGCGAAACAGCCGAAGGGCTAAACAGCTAAAGAGCTATCCCATGGATTTCTCCGACCGCACCCTCCTCATCGTCGACGACGAGAAGAACACCCGGGAGGGCCTGCGCCTCTCCTTCGAGGACGAGTTCGACGTCTACGTCGCCGCCAGCCCGACCGAGGCCGAGGAGGTGTTGAAGAACGAGACCGTCGACGTGATGCTGACCGATCTCCGCCTCGGCAGCGAGAGCGGGATGGACCTGATCGTCCGCGCCCTCGCCCGGCCGAGGCCGCCGCTGTGCATTCTCATGACCGCCTACGGCTCGGTCGACGTCGCGGTCGAGGCGATGAAGAAAGGGGCCTACGACTACGTCAGCAAGCCGCTCAACATCGACGAACTGGAAATCGTCATCAAGCGCGCCTTGCGCAGCCGCGCCGTCGAGGCGGAGAACGCCGCCCTCAAGACCCAGGTCGCGGACCGCTACGGATTGGAGAACATCATCGGCCATTCCGTCGCGATGCGCCCGGTCTTCGAGACGATCCGACAGGTCGCCCCGACCCGCGCCACCGTGCTGATCGAAGGCGAGAGCGGCACCGGCAAGGAGCTGGTGGGCCGCGCCATCCACCACCTCAGCGGGCGGCCGCGGGCGAAGCTCGTCACGGTGCATTGCGCGGCCCTCAGCGAACAACTCCTCGAGAGCGAGCTCTTCGGCCACGAGCGCGGCGCCTTCACCGGCGCGCTGGAG
>CAYMMC010000426.1:0-3553 GCA_964391125.1 uncultured Akkermansia sp. | reverse complement strand
CCAAAGCCACCGCAGCTTCCTTTATTGTGCCAGAAACGATCATTAATCCGTATCACCATCCGGGAGCGGGTGCTCCGCGACCTCGCTTCACCGGAGACGTCAAAACCCTTGCCTTGTGGCAAGCCCGCCCGTCGTCCTCAGGGGAAGGCCTGGCGCATCGCCTCGTTGAGGCTTTCTCCGTCGATCCAGATCTCGGCGAAGTAGCGGGGCGGCTGCGCGTCGCGGTCCCGGGTCGTCCGCACCACGAAGTCGGTGCCGTCTTCGACGAGCTCGCGGAGCTTGGCGATGCGGGCGTTGTCCTTCGACCTGGCCTCGGCGTCCCGGTCCGCCCCGCCGGCGTCGAGGAGGACGAGGCTCTGGTTGTGGACCCAGACGCCGAAGCCGAGGTCGAGGTCCATCGCCACGGTGTCGCCGTCGACGATGCGGACGAACTTCGCCCAGAAGACGTAGCCCGGCTCGGGAGCGTCCTCGGAGCGCAGCGCCGGAGAGGGGAGAAGGAGGAGGGCGAGGAGAAGGGGGAGGAAGGGTCGCATGGGTCTCCATCCTGCACGGTCGGCGCAGCGATGGCAATGGCCGAATCGGGGCTTTCCCGCAGCGCGCATTGGCGGCATAGTCCCCCATGTCCCCAGAACTCGTGCTCGTCGACGCCCCCTCCGCCCCGCAGGCGGTCGGCCCCTACTCCCATGCCGTCCGCGCCGGGAGCCTGCTCTTCTGCTCCGGCCAGATTCCGCTCGACCCGGAGACGATGCAGCTCGTCGAGGGCGGCATCGAGGCGCAGACGGCACGGGCGCTCGCCAACGTGGCCGCCGTGCTCGCCTCGCAGGGCGCGGGCTTCGCGCAGGTGGCGAAGGCGACGGTCTTTCTCGCGGACATGGCGGACTTTCCCGCGGTGAACCGCCTCTACGCCGAGGCGATGGGCGGGCACGCCCCGGCGCGCTCCACCGTGCAGGTCGCCGGGCTGCCGCTGGGGGCGCTCGTCGAGATCGAAGTCGTCGCCGTGCTCGGGTGAGCCGCCCTTCCCCGCAAATCCCACTGTCCCCCCCGCCCGGAACGTGCCACAGTAGCGGCTCCATGCACATCCAGGACATCTTCGCAAAGGGGGGGGCGACCTTCTCCTTCGAATTCTTCCCGCCGAAAACCGCCGCGACGGCTCAGTCGCTCTACGAGACCATCAGCGAGCTGGAGGTCTACGAGCCCTCCTTCGTCAGCGTCACCTACGGGGCGGGCGGATCGACCCGCGAGCTGAGCCACGATCTGGTGGTGCGGATCAAGAACACGACCTCGCTCGACCCCATCCCCCACCTCACCTGCGTCTGCCATGGGGAGGAGGACATCCGCTCCATCCTGGAGCGCTACGCCGAGGAGGGCGTCGGCAACATCCTCGCCCTCGGCGGCGACCCGCCGCGCGGCCTCGCGAACTACCGCAAGGCCGACGACGCCTTCCAGCACGCCGCCGACCTGGTGCGCTACATCCGCCGCTTTTCCGAACGCGGGACGCATCCCGACCGGCGCGGCTTCGGGATCGGGGTGGCGGGCTTTCCCGAGGGGCATCCCGCCACGCCGAACCGGCTCAAGGAGATGGACCACCTCAAGGCCAAGGTGGACGAGGGGGCCGACTACATCGTGACGCAGCTCTTCTTCCACAACGACGACTTCCACGACTTCCGCGACCGCTGCGAGCTGGCGGGCATCCGGGTGCCCATCATCGCGGGGATCATGCCGGTGACCTCGACCAAGGGCATGGAGCGCATGGCCGACCTCGCCGCCGGGGCGCGCTTCCCCGCGAAGCTCGTCCGCGCCCTGCGCCGCGCTGGCGACGACCCCGCCTCGGTCGAGCGGGTGGGCATCCACTACGCGACGGAGCAGTGCTCCGACCTGCTCGAGAACGAGGTCGCCGGGATCCACTTCTACACGCTGAACAAATCGCACGCCACCCGCGAGATCTACGCCAACCTGGGATTCCGGGCGGCGCGCCCGGCGGGCGTCTGAACGGCTCGGCGCGATGAAGACGCTCCCCTGGCGCGCCGCGTTCTACCTCCTCGTCCTCGGCTACCTCTTCCTCGACCTGAGGGTCTGCCACGGACCGCTCCGCGACGCGATGAGGAGCCGCCGCGACGCGGCCGTGGCCGAGGCCAGGGCGCGGGGCTGGGCGGCCCTCGTCAACCAGGAGCCGGTGACCCGCGAGCAGGTCGATCTCGCGGTGGCGCGTCACCTGCACCAGCGGGGCAGGACGCCGGCGGAGGTCTCGGCCAAGAACCTCGCCATTCTCCGGCGCGCCGCGCTCCAGTCGATCATCGACGAGACCCTCGTCCGCCAGCACGCCGACGGGGAGGGCTTCGAGGCGCCGGCGGAGGAGACCGCCGCGTTCGTCGCGGCGTGGAGGGCGGGCTTCGGCTCGCCCGAGGAACTGGCCGAGGGCGCCGCTTCGCTGGGCCTCGCCGCCGCTTCCCTAGACGCGGAGCTGTCCCGGATCTGGTCCCGGAAGCGCTGGCTGGAGCGCCGCATCGAGCCCGGCGTGACCGTGAGCGAGGAGGAGGCGACGGCTTGGTTCGAAGCCAACCGATCGGAGGACGGCGGGGCCTTGCGGCCGGGCTTTTTCAAGCCTGCGGGGAGGCTCGTCCGCCAAGCCCTCTTCGCCGAGGAGGAGGAGGCGCGGAGCGCCCACGAAAGCGGGGGCGGCGACCGGAGCGCGTTCGCCGACCCGGAATGGTTCGCCCGTGGAGAGGGGCCCGAGGCCTTCTCCGAAACGGTCTTCGCCGCGACGGAGCCCGCCCTGCTGCCCCCCTTCCGAAGCGAGCTCGGCTGGCATCTCGCCGAAGTCCTCGAGATCGAGGAGGAGCGCCCCCTCGCCTACGAGGAGCTCCGGGAGGAGATCGTCGCCCACCTCGAGGCGCTCTACACCGAGGAGACGGTCGGAGTCCAGTTGGAGAAGCTCCGCAAGGTGGCGAACCTGCACGTCTTTCCGGAGAACCTGGGTTCCGGCGCGCTGGGGAAGCCGCGCGAATCAGACGCCTCCGGCAGAACCGGAGGTATCTGATTTGGCGCTGGATTGCGCCACTTGTCTTTTCCTTTTCCCTTGATCCCGGACGCCACGCAAATAGGGTGGCGGGTTCTTGGAGAGCTTTGCTCGGACGTCGGAACAGCGGTCCGGGTTTTGCGATCGTATCTTCAAGCAACGGGAAATCGATGAGGCGACTTTACGGAGTTTCGTGTGGTTCGAATCAGGAGACACCTCTTCTCTTCTAAAGCATAAGGACCATCAACTTCCTATCAGTGTGCCCAAGCCAGGACATCACCCGCAAATCGCCTCCGTCCTCGAGCAAATCAACCACGTCGTCGTCGCGAAGGAGCAGCAGGCCAAGCTGGCCGTCGCCTGCCTGCTGACCGGCGGTCACGTGTTGATCGACGACCTGCCCGGCGTTGGCAAAACGACCCTGAGCCAAGCGCTGGCGAAGTCCTTCGGCCTCGATTGCAAGCGCATCCAGTTCACCTCCGACCTCCTGCCCGCCGACATCATCGGCGTTTCGGTGTTCGATCCTTCGCAACGGCGGTT
>CAYMMC010000425.1:0-3563 GCA_964391125.1 uncultured Akkermansia sp. | reverse complement strand
AGCACCATTCCCTCACCCTGCCCGAAAAGGTGTTCCTCAAAAACGGCACCTTCCACGGCAACGAGATCGTCGCGGGCACGCGCCGCCTTTGCCTGATGAACCTTTTCCTCCACAACATCGGCGAGATCGACGGGGAGAGCCTCATTTCCTCCACCGACGCCCTCGTCGCCCAGCCCTCGCAGGCGGTGGACTACGTCCTCGCCAATCCACCCTTCGGCAAGAAAAGCTCGATGACCTTCACCAACGAGGAGGGCGAGCAGGAGAAGGACGACCTCACCTACAACCGGCAGGATTTCTGGGCCACCACCTCCAACAAGCAGCTCAACTTCCTCCAGCACATCCGCTCGATGCTCAAGACCACCGGACGCGCCGCCGTGGTGCTGCCGGACAACGTGCTCTTCGAGGGCGGCGTCGGCGAGACGGTCCGCAAAAAGCTGATGGAGACGACCGAGCTGCATACCATCCTGCGCCTGCCCACCGGCATCTTCTACGCGCAGGGCGTGAAGGCCAACGTCCTCTTCTTCGACAACCGCGCCGCCAGCAAAACCGCCGCGACCAAGGAAGTCTGGTATTACGACTACCGCACCAACATCCACCACACCCTCAAGCGCAATCCGCTGCGTTTGGAAAACCTGCGAGAGTTCATCGCCTGCTACCGCCCCGGCAGCCGCCACAAGCGCAAGGAAACCTGGCACGCGGAGAAGAACCCCGAGGGCCGCTGGCGGAAGTTCGGCTACGAGGAACTGCTCGCCCGCGACAAAACCAGCCTCGACCTGTTTTGGCTGAAGGACGACAGCCTCACCGACCTGGACAACTTGCCGGAACCCACCGACCTCGTGGAGGAGATCATCGAGAACATTGAGGCGGGACTGGCCAGCTTCCGCGCCGTGGCGGCCCGGCTGGGTGCGTAGGGAGCCCCGACCGACTGGGAGACCTTCGCGAGAATGTCTCCCGATCCGTTCTCCCGGCCACGGAAAAGGGCGTCCCCCAATGGAGACGCCCTTCGTCGGAAGGAGGCAGGCGAGGGGACGGATCCTCAGATGTGGATGGCCCTCCCGAAGGCGGCGCCGGTGGCCTCGTGGATGGCCTCCGACAGGGTCGGGTGGGCGTGGATGGTGTTCTCCAGCTCCTCGTGGGTGGCCTCGAGGGTGATGGCCAGGCCCATCTCGGCGATGAGTTCGGTGGCCTCGCCGCCGATGATGTGGGCGCCGAGGAGCTCGCCGTATTTCTCGCCGTAGATCAGCTTGACGAAGCCCTCGGGATCGCCGGCGGCGAGGGCGCGGCCGCTCGCCTGGAAGGGGAACTTGCCGATCTTGACGGCGATGCCCTTCTCCTTGGCGGCCCGCTCGGTGAGGCCGATGCTGGCGACCTCGGGATGGCAGTAGGTGCAGCCGGGGAAGATGTCGACCTTCTTGCTCTTGTGCTTGGGGTCGAACATGGACTCGACCGCGTGGACGGCCTCGAAGCTGGCGACGTGGGCGAGCCAAGGAGGCCCGATGAGGTCGCCGGCGGCGGAGACGCCGGGGAGGTTGGTCCGGTAGCGCTCGTCGGTCTTGACGAAGCCGCGGTCGGTGAGCTCCAGCTTCTCGGCGCCGCCGGGAAGGATGGCGCCGACGCCCACGGCGACGAGGACGGCGTCGCCCTTGAGGGTGGTGGCCTCGCCTCCCTTGACGGGTTCGACGGTCAGCTCGACGCCGCTGTCGGTGACGTTGGCGGCGGTGGTCTTGGTGGCGAGGTGGAAGTGGATTCCCTGCTTCTTGAAGGATTTTTCGAGGGTCTGGCTGATCTCGGTGTCCTCGACGGGGAGGAGGTGGTCCATCATCTCGACGAGGGTCACCTTCGTGCCGAAGGCGTTGTAGAAGTAGGCGAACTCGACCCCGATGGCGCCGGCGCCGATGATGAGCAGCTCCTTGGGCTGCTCGGGCATGAGCATGGCGTCGCGGGCGTTGAGGACGCGCTGGCCGTCGAACTTGAGGAAGGGCAGGTCGCGGGCCCGGCAGCCGGTGGCGAGGAGGACGTTCTTGGCCTCGTGGGTCTCGGTCTTGCCTTCGGCGTCGGTGACCGAGACTTTGCCGGTCCCGGCGAGGGCGCCGGTGCCGCGGAGGTAGTCGACCTTGTTCTTCTTGAAGAGGAACTCGATGCCGCCGGCCAGCTTGTCGGAAACCTTGCGGGAGCGGCCGATCACCTTCGACCAGTCGTAGCCGAGATTGTCGAAGCTGAGGCCGAAGTCGCCGGCCCGCTCCTTCAGCGCGGTGTACATCTCGGCGTTCTTGATGAGCGCCTTGGTGGGGATGCAGCCCCAGTTGAGGCAGGTGCCGCCGGCGCGGTCGTTTTCGACGCAGGCGACTTTCTTGCCGAGCTGGGCGGCGCGGATGGCGCCGACGTAGCCGGCGGGTCCGCCGCCGATGACGATGAGGTCGTAGGTGGCCATGATAGGATTTTTAGTAGAGTGTTAGGAAACGAGGAGGACGGGGTTTTCGAGGAAGCGCTTCAGCTCGGCGAGGAACTTGGCGCCCACGGCGCCGTCGATGACGCGGTGGTCGCAGCTCATCCCGACCCACATGCGCTGGCCGGGGACGATCTGGTTGCGCGCGTCGACGACGGGCTGCTTCGCGATCGTGCCGATGGAGAGAATGGCGGCCTGGGGCGGGTTGATGATGGCGTCGAAGCTGCCGATGCCGAAGGCCCCGAGATTGGAGATGGTGATCGTGCCGCCCTGCATTTCCTCGGGGGCGAGCTTCTTGTCGCGGGCGCGGGCGGCGAGGTCCTTCAGCTCGCCGGCGAGATCCCGGATCGACTTGCTCTGGGCGGAGCGGATCACGGGGGTGACGAGGCCGTCCTCGACCGCGACGGCGACGGAGAGATGGACTTCGCCGTAGTGGAGGATGGCGTCGCCCTGGAAGGAGGCGTTCACCGCCGGAACCGCGCCGACGGCGAGGACGGCGGCGCGCATGACGAAGTCGTTGACGGTGTACTTGGGGCCCTCGTTGGCGAGGCTGGCCGCGTTGACCTGCTCGCGCAGGCTCATGAGCGGCTCGGTGTCGATCTCGATGTTGAGGTAGAAATGCGGGATCGTCGTCTTGCTCTCGAGGAGACGCTGGGCGATGACGCGGCGCATCCCGGAGAGGGGCACGCTGCGGTCGGGCTTGGCACCGACCGGGGGAAGCAGGCCGAGGGAGCCTCCGCCTCCGCCGACGGGGGCGTTCTCGACGTCCCTCTTCACGATGCGGCCGCCGGGTCCGCTGCCGACGAGGCGGGCGAGGTCGATGCCTCGTTCGCGGGCAATCCTGCGGGCGAGGGGCGAGGCCTTGACGCGTCCGCTCGAGGTCTTGGCGGCGGCCGGGGCGGGCTTGGCCGTGGACGCGGGCGCCGGAGCGGAGGCGGCGGGCGCGGTCGTTCACGCACCTCGCCGCTTCGGCGTCCGGCGACGTCAACATCAGCGACGACCACGCGGCGCCCGAGCAGACGCAGGGCGCGAGGATCACCGCGAACCTGTTCGACGTCCTCGGCCAGCGACCGCTGCTCGGGCGCACGTTTGCGGAGGGCGAGGATCGGCGCGGGGC
>CAYMMC010000424.1:0-3582 GCA_964391125.1 uncultured Akkermansia sp. | reverse complement strand
GGCCGGGTCCTCGCAGGCTTCGGCCTTCTCGAAGGCGTGGAGGATCTCGCGGCGGATCGCGGTGGCGTCGTCGAGGCTTTTGAGCCCGCGGGCGTGCCGCTCCCACTCGCCCTTGCCGAAATAGCCGGTCCTCACCCCCATGGCGAGGACGAGGTAGTCGTAGTCGATCTCGCGCCCCCGGGTGGCGAGGCGGCGGTGCTCCAGGTCGATGCCGGCGACTTCGTCCATCAGCACCTTCACGTTGTCCTGCTTGAAGAAGATGCTGCGGATGGGATGGGCGATCTCGGGGGCGGCGAGCCCCGCCGAGGCGACTTGGTAGAGGAGGGGCTGGAAGAGGTGGTGGTTCTGCCGGTCGACGATGAGGACTTCGACGGGCTGGTTCCGGAAGGCCTTGGCGCATTCGATGCCGGCGAATCCTCCACCGACGATGACGACTCTGGGATGGTTCATGGGGATCGTTCGGGAGGAGTCGGGCACCGGGCCCGACAGGCTCCATGGAGGATACCGCGATCCGTCCCGCCGCGCCACCCGCCCTTTTCATCGCGTGGAAATTCGCGTAGGGTCCGGGATGTCGATCCGCTCCGGCGTCCTCCTGCTCTGCTCCGTCTTGTCCCTGCCCCTCGCTGCGCAGGAGCCCGAGAGGAAGCTCCCCTCCGCTCCCGCTCCGACGGAGGTCCCCGAGTCCGACGCGAAGGTGGAGAAGGTCGGCGAGCACCGCTACCGCCTCGGCGAGCTCGAGTTCGACGCGAGGAGCCGCGAGATCCGCCTCCCCGCCGCCGTGAACCTGCGCGAGGGAGGGCCGATGGAGTATCTGCTCGTCCACGAGGGCGGCAAGGTCCACGAGGCGATCTTCACCACCGCCGTCCCGCCCCTGCACCTGCAGATCGCCATGAAGCTGCTCCGCTACGGAGTCGGTCGGGGGGATGTCTTCGATTCCTTCCTGCCCGAGGAGTTGCTGGAAACGGAGGGGGGGAAGGAGGCCGATCGGGGAGAGACGGTCCTTTTCGCCTTCGCGGCGGAAGGCGGGGCGCCGAGGCCCGCGCACGAGTTCGTCCTCGATGGGGAGCGCGCCGAGGCGATGACGCCGGGGGGATGGGTCTACACCGGTTCGACGGTCGAGGGGGGCGCCTTCATGGCCGAAGCGGAAGGCTCCATCGTCGCGATCTATCTCGATCCTCTCGCCATGTTCAACACGACCCGCGAGGGCGCGGACATCGACGAACGCTGGGGCGCGCGCTCCAGCGCGATCCCCGAGGTGGGGACGAAGGGCGTGTTCACGATCCGGCCCGCCATGCCTCCCGCCGCGGAAACGCGGTGAACGCCCCCCTTTCCGGCTTTTCCAACACCACGCTGCCCCTCGCCCATGCCATCCGCCCGCCTGCTCGTCGCCTCCGCCCTGCTCGCCCTCGCCCCGCTCTCCGCGCAGGAGCGCCTCGCTCCCGGTCCCGACGGGGCGAAGGTCTCCCTCAAGCTCGAGATCGAGCGCTCCGTGGCCAAAGGGATCGCCTTCCTGAAGAGCCGGCAGGACCGCGAGACCGGCGCCTGGAGCGATCCGGACCACCCCGCCTTCACCGCCCTCGCCGTCTCCTCGATCCTCGGCGACCCGGACCTCGACCCGGCGGCGGGATTGCCGGCGGAGGCGGAGAAGGGATACGCCTTCCTCCTCGCGAGCGCGCAGCCCGACGGAGGGATCTACCGCAAGGGCCTGGCCACCTACAACACCTCGCTCTCGATCATGGCCCTCCTGCAATCGGGCAGACCCGAGCACCTCCCCGTGATCGCGAAGGCGCGCCGTCACCTCGTCAACCAGCAGCAGGACTACGACAAGAAGGGCGTCGTCGACAACGTTTTCGACGGTGGGATCGGCTATGGCGGCAGTTACGCCCATTCCGACCTGTCGAACACCCATTTCGCCCTCGAGGCGCTGCATTATTCGAAGAAGGCCCTCGCCGACACCGAGTTCGACGAGAGCGGGGAGTTCGACCTCGACTGGGACGCCGCCATCGAGTTCGTCAGCCTCACCCAGAACTCCGTTGCCACTGTGAAGCGGCTCGGCGGCTGGGCCGGATTGCGCGAGGAGGACCGGGGGGGCTTCGTCTACTTTCCCGGCGACACCAAATCCGAGGAGATCGAGCTGAAGACCGGCGACGGCGTCAAGATCGCCCTCCGCAGCTACGGCAGCATGAGCTACGCCGGCCTGCTTTCCTTCATCTACGCCGAGATGGACCGCGAGGACCCGCGCATCGCTGCGGCGATGGACTGGATCCAGCGCAACTACACCCTCGAGGAGAACCCCGGGATGGCCGCCCAGGGGCTCTACTACTACTACCACACCATGGCCAAGGCCCTTGCCGTCGCGGGGACGAAGACGCTGGTCGACCCGCAGGGGAGGAGGATCGACTGGAAGAAGGATCTCGCCCTGAAGCTGATGGCCGGGCAGCGGGGCGACGGCTCGTGGGTGAACGGGGGGTCGAACCGCTGGATGGAGGACGATCCGGTGCTGGTGAGCGCCTACGCGCTGCTGGCCCTGCAGCAGGTGCATCGGCGGCTTTGAGCCGCCGATGCATTGACGATTCCGTGGGCCGAGGCCCCTGCCGCTCTCCCGCCGATCACCACTCCACTTCCTCGCCCGGCGAGGGAATCACGATGCGGGCCTGCGGCAATCTCCGGCCCAGTTCGCCCTGGAACCACTGCCGCGCCGGGCCGTCGCCGTGGACGAGAACCACGGTCTTCGGCGAGCAAGCCTCGGCGTAGTCGGCGAGCTGCTCGCGGGTGGCGTGGCCGCTGAAGTCGAAGCGCTCCACGGCGCAGCGGATCGCGCTCTCGTGGGGCGAGTCGGAGGACAGGGCGACGCGACCGCCCTGTCCGGCGGCGAGGATGCGTCCGCCGGGCGCCTCTTCGTCGGCGTAGCCGACGAAGAAG
Source organism: uncultured Akkermansia sp. (assembly GCA_964391125.1). GTDB lineage: Bacteria > Verrucomicrobiota > Verrucomicrobiia > Verrucomicrobiales > DEV007 > Arctic95D-9. The sequence continues at coordinate 660 of CAYMMC010000424.1, read as the reverse complement.
ATGGAATTCTGCTCCGAGGCAAGGATGCGGCGGGCGAAGCGGTGCGAGACCGTGTGCTCGGACATCATTCCGCTGGAGAGCGCGTAGATCGCGCCGGGCTGGTAGTCGGGCTCCTTGCGGCCGCGGGCGAGGCGTTCCAGCCCGGGGAAGTCCTCGAGCAGGCGGTAGTTGCGGTGGAACCGACCGGGATCGCCGCCGTGGCGGTCGGTGATTTCGGTCATCTTCGTGCTGAGTCCGCCGATGTGGACGGGAACGGGGGGGAGGAGCCCCTCGTCGATCATTTCCTTGAGCATCAGGAGCAGCTCCTGCGTCTTGCCGAAGGCGAAGACGGGGATGAGGACGGAGCCGCCGCGCCCGAGGGTGGCGACGATGGCCTCGGCGAGGCGCCGCTTCTCCGCCTCGCGGGTGTAGCCGGGCGGACGGGCATGGCCGCCCCGGGTCGTCTCCATCACCAGGGTGTCCACACGCTCGGCGGGAAACTGGGCGGCCCGGGTCAGGGTCTGGTCCTCGAAGTGGACGTCGCCGGTGTAGAAGAGGCTTTTTCCACCGCCCTCGATCCTCATGCCGACGGCGCCGAGGACGTGTCCGGCGCGGAAGAATTCGCCGGAAACGCGTTCCCGGTCGCCCAGGGTGAAGCGCTGCCCCGCCTCGCGGGACGTC
>CAYMMC010000423.1:0-3593 GCA_964391125.1 uncultured Akkermansia sp. | reverse complement strand
CTCCGGCGAGGCGGAGGAATGCGTCGTCGTAGGCTTGGAAGCGGCGTCCGGCGTGGTCTTTCTCGTGCGGCTCCATCAGGTTGAGGACATGCGTCACGCCGCAATCGAGGAGGGTCTCCAGCTTGCCGCGCATGACCGAGGGATCGCGGTCGCCGGGATAGAAGCCCCCCAGCAGGCGGCCGGGGATGACGGGGTAGCTGCGAGTGAAGGGCAGCGCTTCGGGGATGGGGTGTGTTCTCATACGATTCGATGATCTATTTTGGCATGACAAAGAGGGCCGTGGCATGGGCTTCCAGCCCATGTATCGCGGGAAGACTCCGAAGACTCCTGATCCACGTTCGCTCTGAAACGAATGCGGCCCGGTGTTCGGCGTCCTGCCACGGTGCATGGTCTGGAGGCCCATGCCGCATAAGGAGGGTCGAACGGTTAAACCGCATAGCGCCCATTGGTCCTTGAAGGGCGCCAGGCCGCGCCGGATCAGCAGAACCTGCCAATCCCCGCCGTCGAATCCGAAGACGACGCGATCAGCCGTCCAAGCGGGGCGCGGATGCTTGTAAGTGTAAGGCACACACCATAAAAGTGTATGAACGACACGAAATCAAGGGGGAATTGAAACATTCGACACGGACTTGGCATGGAGGGACGCTACCGCGTCCCGGGAGCTTGTAGAATACGGAAGCGGCTCCCTTTCCTGACCTCTGTCTTCTCCTGTCTTGCAACCGATCGCGTCCTGCCGGGCCGAACAGGTCTGAGGGCCAGGGAGCCGCCGCCGACGTGCCGCCTTGGGGGACCGTCCGGTCCCCGTTCATCCGACCTCCACGAGGCTGCCGTCGTCGAGCACTTCGCTTTCGCGGAAGCGGTCGTCGGCGAAGACCCGCACGTGGCGGAAGACCACGGAGACGACCGATCCGACGCGGAGGTCGAGCTCGTCGAGGCGGGCGCGGGAGATTTCCGCCTCGAAGGGCTCGTGGTAGCCGATGCGCTCGAGCGTGATCCGGGCGTAGTTGCCCGCCGAGAAGATGTGCTGGATCCGGGAGCGCACGGCGTACTCGTGGGGGCTCTCCCCGTCGGGCTGGATGTCGACGTCGTGGGGGCGCACGTAGAGGACGCTCCTGCCTTCGACCGCCTTGGCCTTGGAGGGGCCGCTGACGCCGGCGGTGAAGCGGTTCACGTTCCCCAGAAACTCGATCACGAAGGGCGAGGCGGGATGGTCGTAGACCTGCTGCGGCTCGCCGACCTGGGCGATGCGGGCGTTGTTCATGATGACGACCTCGTCGGCCAGCTCGAGGGCCTCCTCCTGGTCGTGGGTGACGAAGACGGTGGTGATCTTGATCTCCTCCTGGAAGAGACGCAGCCAGCGGCGCAGGTCCTTGCGGACCTTGGCGTCGAGCGCGCCGAAGGGCTCGTCGAGGAGGAGGACGCGCGGCTGCGAGGCGATGGCGCGGGCGAGGGCGACGCGCTGGCGCTGACCGCCGGAGAGCTCGCTGGGATAGCGCTGGCCGAGACCGTCGAGCTGGACGAGCTCGAGCAGCTCCTTGACGCGGGACTTGATCGCCGCCTCGCCGGGTCGCTCGCGTCGCGGCTTCGCCCGCAGGCCGAAGCCGATGTTCTTCGCGATCGTCATGTGCTTGAAGAGGGCGTAGTGCTGGAAGACGAAGCCGACGCCGCGCTTCCCGGCGGGGATGTGGGTGACGTCCTCTCCGTGGAATTCGACTCGACCGCCGCTGGCGGGATCGGGAAACTCGAGCCCGGCGAGGATGCGGAGGACGGTCGTCTTCCCCGACCCGGAGGGGCCGAGGAGGGAGACGAGGCGGCCTTGGGGAACGTGGAGGGAGACGTCGTCGAGAGCTTTGAAGGCGCCGAAGGTCTTGTGGAGGTGGCTGGCTCGGATGCTCATGGAAGGGGCGGCCAGAGGCCGCGTAAATGGTGAGAAGTAAAAGGTGAAAGGTCAGGCTTCGCGCGATCTGGCGGTGCGCCATTCGATGAGGTTCTTCAGCGCGAGGGTGAGGAGGGCGAGGAGCGAGAGGATGGAGGCGAGGGTGAAGGCGGCGACGCTGGCGTATTCGTTGTAGAGCGTCTCGATGTAGAGCGGAAGGGTGCTGGTCTTGCCTTTGACGTTGCCGGAGACCACGGCGACGGCCCCGAACTCGCCCATGGCGCGGGCGTTGCAGAGGACGACGCCGTAGAAGAGGCCCCATTTGATGTTCGGCAGGGTGACGGAGAAGAAGGTGCGCCAGCCGCCCGCCCCGAGGGTGAGGGAGGCGTATTCCTCGTCGCGTCCCTGGGCCTGCATCAGGGGCACGAGCTCCCGCGCGATGAAGGGCAGGGTGATGAAGACGGTGGCGAGGGCGATGCCGGGCACGGCGAAGATGATCTTGAGGTCGTAGCGGTCGAGAGGTCCGGCGAACCAGCCGTGGGTGCGGCTGAAGACGAGGACGAAGATGAGGCCCGCGATCACCGGCGAGACGGCGAAGGGCAGGTCGAGGACGGTGACGAGGAGGCTCTTGCCCCGGTAGCTGTATTTCGTGATGGCCCAGGCGGCGGCGATGCCGAAGACGAGGTTCAGCGGGACGGAGATCGCCGCGATCTTCAGGGTCAGGAGGATGGCGGCGACGGCGTGCTCGTCCTCGAAGGCCTTGAGGTAGAGCCGGACGCCCCCCTTGAAGGCCTCGTGGAAGACCGCCACCAGGGGCAGCGCCAAAAAGAGGCCGAGGAAGAGGAAGGCGACGAGGAAGAGGATCGTCTTCACCCAGAGGGGCTCGGCGATGGCGCGATTGGTGGTGGGCAGCTTGTCGTGCCGGACGCGGGAGAGGATGGCGGCCATGGAAAGTTTTTGAGTGTTCAGTGTTCAGTCACGATGACCCGCAGCTCAATGCCTTGCCTGCCCGACGGACTCGGCCCAGCGCTGGAGGAGGTTGACGACGAGCAGGAGGGCGAAGGATGCGAGCAGCATCACGGAGGCCACGGCGGTGGCCTGGGGGTAGTTGTAGTTCTCCAGCGCCTTCACGATCACGAGGGGGACGATTTCGGTCTGGAGGGGCTTGTTGCCCGAGATGAAGATGACCGAGCCGTATTCGCCGATGGCGCGGGCGAAGGCGAGGGCGAAGCCGGTCAGCATGGCCGGCACCAGCGTGGGGAGGATGATGGCGGCGAAGACGCGGAGCCGCCCCGCCCCGAGGGAGGCCCCGGCCTCCTCGACTTCCCGGTCGAAGACCTCGATGACGGGCTGGAGGGTCCGCACGACGAAGGGCAGCCCGATGAAGGTGAGGGCGATGAAGATGCCGGTCTTCGAATAGGCGCTCTCGATTCCGAGCGGATAGAAGATCGTCGATCCGAGCCATCCGTTCGGTCCGTAGAGCGCGGTCAGGGCGATGCCCGCCACGGCGGTGGGTAGCGCGAAGGGAAGGTCGACGATGGCGTCGACGAGCCTCCTGCCGGGAAATTCGTAGCGGGAGAGGACCCAGGCGACGACGAAGCCGAAGAAGGCGTTGGTCAGCGCGGCGAGGAAGGAGATGCCGAAGGTGACCTTGTAGGCGGCGACGACCTGCCGTCCGCTGATGGCCTTCCAGAAGTCCTCCAGGCTCGCGAAGCCG
>CAYMMC010000422.1:0-3595 GCA_964391125.1 uncultured Akkermansia sp. | reverse complement strand
GGTGTTCGAGGGGGACGACCTCCTCCGGCACTTCTCCCTGCTGCGCAACGTCGATCCCGCCGAGCCCGGACACGGCTTCGGGGAGATCACCGAGGACATTCTCGCCCTGGTCAAGGCCGGCGAGGAGCGCATCCCCATCCTGACCGACGCCCGAGGCACGCCCCTGCGCCGCCACATCGTCCACATCGACGACGTCATGCAGGCCTTCGGCCTGATGCTGGGCAATCCTTCGGCGAACGGCCAAGCCTTCAACATCGCGGGGCCCTCGCCCTTCGACTACCGCGTCGCCGCCGACTACCTCTCGTCGAAGCTGGGCACGCCCACCGTCGAGATCCGCTGCCCGGACTACCATCCTTTCGAAATCAACATCACCCGCGCCCGCACCGTCCTCGGCTACGCCCCCGAAAACGATTTCTTCCGCATGGCCGACCGAGCCGTCACCAACTCCTGACTCCCAGCTCCTAGCTCCTATGAAAACCTTCCACCACATCGGCCTCCCCACCGACCAGAGCCAGCCCGGCGAGTTCTTCGTCGAAGAAACCCGCGTCTGGGTCACCGACCCTCGCAAGCATCCCTACAAGGTCGAATTTCTCCGCTTCGAAGCCGACAGCCCCGTGACCGGTCCGGTGCGCGACCTGCCCCATGTCGCCTATCGGGTCGACGATCTCGAGGCGGCCATCGCCGGGGAGGAGGTCATCATCGAGCCCTTCGAGCCATCCCCGAACTTCACCGTCGCCTTCGTGCTCAAGGACGGGGCGGTGGTCGAATACATGAAGTTCGACAGTGACGACGATCTGCCCTGGTAATCCGCCATGAACATCAAAGAAAAAGTCATTCTCGTCACGGGAGGCAGCTCCGGCATCGGAGAGGCCTGCGTGCGCCGCTTTGCGGAACTCGGCGCGAAAGTCGTCGCCGTGTCCAACCAGCAGGAGCGGGGCGAGGCCCTCGAAGCCGAACTGCGGGGGGCGGGCCGCGAAGTGCGCTTCGTCTTCGCCGACGTCTCCGACGAGGCCAGCGTCAAAGCCGCCATCGACCGCACCCTCGCCGAATACGGCCGCCTCGACGGGGTCCACTGCAACGCCGGGGTCTGGGGCAAGGGCAAGGTGACCGAGTTCGACGACGCGGCCTGGGACAAGATCATGGGCGTGAACGTCAAGAGCGTCTTCTGGACCGCCAAGCACGCCATCCCCGCGATGGAGGCGTCCGGCAAGGGCGTCTTTCTCGTGACCACCTCGGTGGCCGCCTTCATCGGCTTCCCCGCCCACGCCCTCTACTGCGCCTCGAAGGGCGCCCTCGAATCGCTGATCCGCTGTCTCGCCGCAGACCACGCCGGCAAGGTGCGCGTCGCCGGGATCTGCCCCGGCACCATCGACACCCCCATGCTCGCGGCGACCTGCGAGGGCTGGGACAAGCCAGTCGAGGAACTCTACGCCGAAGTCGCCAAGAAGATCCCGGTGCGCCGTCTCGGCCAGCCCGAGGACATCGCGAAGACCGCCGCGTTCCTCCTCAGCGACGATGCCGAATACATCAACGCCACCAGCATCGTGCTCGACGGCGGGACGATGGCACTGCCGCCGTGGTAGGCGGCGCGGACGCGCCGCCAGTAAAAGGTGGAAAGTAAAAGGTAAAAGGTTTTGATCGATGTCGTTTCCCGTAGAGGAAAAATTCATTGAAAAAGCCGAATCCGAACTGGGAGTTCGATTTCCTCAGTCGTTTCGCTGCAAGATGATGGCTGGAAACGGAGGCGAAGTCGCTGTGGGAACGGATTGCTTCGTTTTGCATCCATTTTATGACACTTCTGACAAGAAGCGGATCAAGCGAACTTGCAATAGCATTGTGCATGAGACGAAATATGCCGGCGATCATTATCTTCTCCCTTCGGACATCATTATTATAGGATGCAATGGAGGCGGAGACACTCTTGTCTACCGAATTGGCGAGGATGGGGTGTTGGACTCTCGCGTCTACTGGATCGACCACGAAAACGACGATTTGAATCTCGTTGCAAATGATTTTTCCGACTTGGAGGTAATCGGCTGACATGACTATCAAGGGGACAAGACGACTCTTCGACGAAACCGGAAATTGTCCGAAGAACGCGCCAGCGTCTGTAGCCGCGTCCATTGGGCGCGGGGCGGACGTTCTTCCGACCTTCGACCGAGGCCACTGGCCTCGGCTACAGAGCTTCGTCTGCTCCCCGTGCCGTTTTCGACTGACGTAGGCTCCCCTGAGAATGGGGACATCAAAACTTAGAGAAGGCAGAATACCTTATGAAAAAAGTGAAACATGCGGTCCTCGGCCTCGGCTGGTTCGGGGAGAAACATTGCGAAGCGCTGGCGGCGATTCCCAACGTCGAGATCGCCGCCGTCTGCACGCGGAATCCCGAGCGTCTCGCCGAGGTGGCGGAGCGGTTCGGAGTGACGAAAACCTACACCGACTACCGCGCCATGCTCGCCGATCCGGAGATCGAGTCGGTCAGCATCACGACGATGTGGGACCAGCACGCCGATCCCGCCGTGGCCGCGCTGGAGGCGGGCAAGCACGTCTTCCTCGAAAAGCCCATGGCTTCGACGGTGGCCGATTGCGATCTCATCGTGAACGCGGCCAAGGCGGCCTCGGGCCTTTTCATGACCGGGCACATCTGCCGTTTCAATCCCCGCTACGCCGCCGCGAAGCAGGAGATCGCCGAGGGAAAAATCGGCAAGATCATTTCCATGTACGCCCGCCGCAACCTGCCCGCCTGGGTGGGAGCCAGCGTGCTCGACAAAATCGGCCCCATCATCGGCGACGGGGTCCACGACACCGATCTGATGTTCTGGTTCAGCGAGTCCCGCGCCGTCACCGCCTACGCCCAGACCGTGCAGTTCCGCGAACACGCCCATCCCGATCTCGGTCAGGTCATGTACCGCTTGGAGAGCGGGGCCTCCTGCATCCTCGAATCGGTCTGGTGCCTGCCGGATACGACCCCCTTCCAGATCGCCGAGCGCCTCGAGATCGTCGGGACCGAGGGTTCCATCTCCATCCACGACACCCATCCCAACCTGATGGTCGTCGACAAAAACGGGGCGCGCTGTCCCGACACGACCTATTGGCCGACGATCCACGGCCAGCTCCGAGGCGCCCTGCGCGACGAACTGGCCTACTTCGCCAACTGCATCGCGACCGGAGAACAGCCCGGTGTGATCACCCCCGAAGAATCCCGCGAAGCCGTCCGCGCCTGTCTCGCCGCCGAAGAATCCGCGCGGACCGGACAGGTGGTCGCGATCGGGTAATCCCCTCACAAGCCCACAAAATTGAGACCATCGACACGGGAGAAATGATCATCCTTTGCCAGCAGGGGCAGGCCATGGCGCATGGCGAGAGAAGCGATCCAGAGGTCGTTGATCGGGATCATCGCGCCTGCTCTTTCCAAGTCGCCATGGACTCGGGCATATTGCATCGCGGTCTCCTCGTCGATCGGAATCAGCGAGCAGCGATCCCGGAGTTCCGCGATGCGGCGACTTTCCTTGGCGGGACAACCGCATTTCCGCAACCCGCAGTGAAGTTCCCCCAAAACCGCCACAGGCATCCACACTTCCCGCGCCGCGTTGAATCA